>JAFAWC010000336.1 GCA_019242135.1 Mycobacteriaceae bacterium
CCCAGTGGCAGGTCGACCTGCTGAGCAATCCCCACAACATCTTCGGTCTGTTCTCGCTGCCCAGGTTGGACACCGACCTGGCGATCGCAGGATTGGGGCTCGGTCTGGTGATCGGGCCGCTGACATCGGCCAGCCTGCGAGTGGTCCCGTCGGCGCAGCACGGCATCGCCTCGGCGGCGGTGGTGGTGGCCCGCATGACCGGCATGCTGATCGGGGTGGCCGCGCTGAGCGCATGGGGCTTCTATCGGCTGCCCCAGCTCGTGGCCAAGCTGTCGGCCGAGGTGCCCGCGCATGCCAGCCTGGCCACCAGGATCGCGGCCCAGGCAACCATGTACCGGCAGGCGTTCGCGGACATGTACGGCGAGATCTTCAAGATCACCGTGATCGTCTGCGTCGTCGGCGCACTGCTGGGTCTGCTGCTGTCCAGCCGCCATGTCCACGCCGAAGAGCCGGTTTCCGATGAACGTGAGGCGGAGTCGGCGCGGGCTTGAGTGTCGCCGTTTACCAGGCCTCAATCCTTGGTTTCGGCGACCAGCACCTCGGTGTTGGCGCGGTGACGAACGGCTCGGGGAACCGATCCAAGCAAGCGCCCGGCGATCGAGTTGACACCGACATTACCGACGACCAACAAGTCGGCCTTGACTTCGTCGACCAGCTCCACAAGCGCATCCACTGCGGCACCGACGATCGGGCGCTGCTCAACATCCTTGGCGCCGGCGGCCTTCGCCCGATCAGCAGCTTCACGAAGCATTGCATACACCGGCGCGTTGCCCTCGGCCTGATAGTCGTCACCTTTGGGCTGGTCGGGTTCGCCAGAATCATGCTTGTGCTCGGGTAAATACGCTGTGGCCACAATGAGTTTCGCATTCGACTTGGCAGCGATCGCTGCGGCTTGATCGACTGCACGCAGCGACGAATCCGAGCCATCGGTTCCGACGACCACAACCTTGTAGTCGCTCACATATCCTCCCGGTGTTAGCTGCAATGCCGCTGTTCGAAACCCTAACCCCTCGCCGAACAGCGACGGGCGGGATTGGCCCGGACTATCGGGGCACCAAGCTGAGCACCAGGTCTGGACCGACCCGCTCGACGCCGTCGAACCGCCAGCGCAGCGCCCGCGCGATGCTGGGCACGCCGACGTCGTCGACCGCGGTGATCGGTCCGCCCAGCAGGATCGGCGCCACGTAGGCCAGGATGCGATCGATCGCTCCCGCGCGCAGGAAGGCGCCGGCGAGGGTGGGGCCGCCCTCGAGCAGCACATCGGTGCGATCCGACAGCGCTTTCAACACTTCCTGCGGATCATGCGTACGGATCACCATGGTGCGCGAGTCGTCGTTAAGAACATGGGCTTCGGGCGGGATGTCGCGTTTGCCGACCACCACGCGCAACGGTTGCCGATCGGCCAAACCGCCGGTGGCCAGTCGGGCGATGAGCGCCGGGTCGTCGGCGAGCACGGTGCCGGTGCCGACCACGATCGCGTCCGCGGCCGCACGCCGACGATGCAGATCCGCCCGCGCGGCCTCGCTGGTGATCCACTGGCTGGAGCCGTCGGCGGCCGCGCTGCGGCCATCGATACTGGTGGCGTACTTCCACGTCACATGCGGCAGCCCGGTGTGCTGCTTGTGCAGCCACTCGCGCAGCGGTCCGCCCACCACCAGCTCGGCCTGCACACCGGTGGCGACGTGCACACCCGCGGCGGCGAGCCGGTCCGCGCCGCCGGCCGCGACGGGGTTGGGATCGGCGACGGCGTACACCACTGACGCGACACCGGCGTCGAGCAGGGCATCCACGCAGGGCGGGGTCTTGCCGTGGTGGTTGCACGGTTCCAAGGTGACCACTGCGGTCCCGCCGGCTGCCCGACCACCGGCGCGCCGCAGTGCTACCACCTCGGCATGTGCGCTTCCGGCCGGTCCCGTGCCACCGGCGCCGGCGACCCGGCCGTCCCTGTCCAGGATCACTGCACCGACCGGCGGGTTGGGGTAGGTGCTGCCCTTGACCACCTCGGCGTGCTCGACAGCGAGTTGCATGGCGGCGTCGTAGCTGATGGCCGCCTGCCCACTCATGGGCGCAGATGCGATGATGCTGCACCCGCCTGTCGCCGCAAGGCCTCGATCGCCTTGGCCGGATCATCGGCGCTGTAGACGGCCGATCCGGCCACGAAGCAATCGACGCCCGCCTCGGCGGCCTGCTCGATGGTGTCGGCATTGATGCCGCCGTCGATCTCGACCACG
>JAFAWC010000117.1 GCA_019242135.1 Mycobacteriaceae bacterium
GAGGACGAAGACCTCGACATCGACTTCCACCTCCGCCACATCGCGGTCCCGTCGCCCGGCGACCGCCGGCAGTACGACCAGCTCGTGGGCCGGCTGATGTCCTACAAACTCGACCGGTCCAAGCCGCTGTGGGAGCTGTGGTTCATCGAAGGACTGGAGAACGGGCGCGCGGCCATCGTCACGAAGATGCACCACGCCGTCATCGACGGTGTGTCGGGCGCCGGGCTCAGCGAGATCCTGTTGGACACCGCGCCAGAGCCCCGTGCACCGTCGGTCGACGTGGACCGGTCGCTCGTCGGCGTCAACATTCCCCGGCCGGAGTTGCAGGCGCTCGCCGGCTTCGTCAACGTCGGGATCAAGACGCCGTACCGCATCGCGCGGCTCATCGAGCAGACCGTGCGCCAGCAGCTTGCCACACGCGGCATACAGAACAAGCCACCGCGTTATTTCGAGGCTCCCACCACCCGTTTCAACGCCCCCATATCACCGCACCGGCGCGTCGCCGGCGCGCGCGTGCCGCTGGACCGAGTGAAGGCGGTCAAGCAGGCGTACGGCGTCAAGGTCAACGACGTCGTGATGGCGGTGGTCGCAGGAGCGCTGCGCAGCTATCTCGCCGATCGTGATGAGCTGCCCGCCAAGCCGATCGTGTCCCAGGTGCCGGTGTCCACGCGGTCGGAGGGCAACACCGACATCGGCAACAAAATCAGCACGATGACGATCGCCCTGGCCACCGACCGTGCCGACCCCGCCGAGCGGATCAGGGCCATCTACGCGAATTCGCAGTCCGCCAAGGAGATGGCCCGGGCGCTGACCGCGCATCAGATCATGGGGTTGAGCGAACCGACGCCACCGGGACTGCTGTCGTTGGCGGCTCGGGCCTACACCGCGAGCGGGATCGGGCGGTCGCTGGCACCGATCAACATCGTCATCTCCAACGTCCCGGGGCCCGACTTCGGCCTGTATCTGTCCGGCGCGCCGGTGGAGCAGCTGATGCCCCTGGGTCCGTTGGTGCTCGACGTCGGGCTGAACGTCACATGCTTCAGTTACCACGGGTCCGTCGACTTCGGCTTCGTCACCACACCCGAGATCGCCAACGACATCGACCAGATGGCCGACGCGATCGAACCGGCATTGCAGGAGCTCGAAGTCGCGGCGGGACTGCCTACGAACTGACCCGGGACTCCCATGCGCGCAGGCACGCGCGGGAACGCTGGCGCCCTTCGGGGGACGGGTCAAACGGGATACCAATGAATTCGTCGACACCCGCATCGCGCAGTTCGTCGAGCCGCTGGCTGACCGTGTCCTCGTCGCCGATCAGCGCCGCGTCCTCGGGCCCGGCGTAGCCCTCGCGATCGAGCATGGCCCGATACGACGGCAGATAGCCATACATCGCGAACTGCTGAGCGGCCACCGATCGGGCGGTGTGGGTGTCCTCGGTCACGGCGAGCGGAAGCGCGGCGGCAACGCGCACCGAGCCCTGCGAACGTCCGGCCTCAGCGGCCGCATCGCGCAGGCCGGGACCGATGTGCTCTCGCAAGGTCTTCGGGCCGGTCATCCACGTCACCGTTCCCGCGGTGCGCCGACCGGCGACCCGCAACATCTGCGGCCCGAGCGCGGCAACGTAGACCTCGGGCGCCGGGGCGCCGGTGATCTGCAATGCTCCCCGCGTCGTGACGATCTCGCCCGCCGCGTCGACCGACTCCCCGGCGAGCAGCGGGAGCAAGCCATCGAGGAATTCGCTGAGCCGACGCACGGATCTGTCCCAGGAGATGCCCCACATGCCCTCGGTGACAGTCCGGTGCGTGACACCGATCCCCAGCGCGAAGCGGCCGCCGGAGATGACGTTCAGCGTCAACGCGCGCTGGGCAAGCAGCATCGGATGCTGATTCTGGATCGGCACCACACCGCTGGCGACGTGGATCCCGGGAACTTGCAGTAGCGCGGCGGCGAGGACCGTCAGCAGGTCTGCGTCATAGGGCATCTGCGTCATCCAGACACGGCCGAAGCCCTCGTCGCGCGCCTGGGTCAGGTCGGAGACACAGGTGTCGAGCGGTGACGCATTGTCGAGGCCTGCTATCAGACTGATCTGCATAACTTGCACCTTCCGCGACGGGGCGATTGGAGCCTATCGCGGTGTCACAGCCACAGCCCCTGCCGTACGCCCCCGTTCCACATCTCGGTGATCCGGCCGTCGACGACCCGGTACACCTCCATGCCCGCGACCTGCAATTCGTTGCCGCCCGAGCTCATCCGCCCGTCGTAGACGACCGCAACGTGCTCGCCGTCGTCATCCGCGATGACTAGACGAAGGTCATAGCGCAAGTGGTCGAAGGCGGCACAGGAGTCCTCGACCTGCTTGCGGGCCTCCGCGCGGGTCAGGACGTGCGCCTCGCCCACCTCATGACGGATCGTCGTGTCGGCGATCAACGCGTCCGCCAAATCGAAATTGCGCTCGTTCCAGACCGCCAATGTGTAGAGCTCAGCGACTTCGCGGGCGGTCCGATACGGTTCGCTCATCCGAATACCTCCAGTGCGCGGCTCCGGCAAATCTAGCGGGTCGCTGCGCGGTACGTGGCGACGACGGGGATGAGTTCGTCAGGAGTCGCGCCATGCACGATCACCGCGTCTGCGCCGTAATCGAATTCTTTGCGGATGCGGTCGACGCACTGTTGCGCCGATCCGGTGGCGGAGGG
>JAFAWC010000530.1 GCA_019242135.1 Mycobacteriaceae bacterium
TGCGGCAAGCCGGCGCGCAGCCGGCACGGTACTCATCCAAGCTGGCGCACGTCTCGCCTGCCGCCCCCAGCCGCGAATCGCTGACTCCCGCCGCACGGGCACTCGTGAATTATCTGAACGCCCAGATCGATCGGATCGTGGCCGGCGACATCGGCCTGCGGCGCGGACAGGACCCCATTCACGACACCCGAGTGGCTACCAGGAGGTTGCGCAGCACGCTGCGGGTCTTCGGGAAGCTATTGGATCCCTCGGCCGCCCGCGAGATGGATGACGAACTCAAATGGTTTGCCGGACTGCTTGGCGATGTCCGGGACTGCCAGGTTCAGCGCCGCAGATTCACCGGCGCGCTCGACGACATCCCCGACGAGCTGGTCCTCGGCCCTGTCGAGTCGCGCGTCCGCGCCGATCTGCAAGCGGTCGAATTGCCGGCGCGCAACCGGGTGACGGAGGCGATGGACTCGCCCCGCTACCTGGCGATCATGGCGACGCTGCGGCGGTGGCGCACCGACCCGCCCATCGACTCCGAGATCAGCGACGCGGCATTGGCAAAGCGAGCGCGACGCGCCCGGCGCACGGCCGACAAGCGCCTGGACGCGGCGGTTTCATCCGGTGAGGACGCGATGCTGCATCGGGCTCGCAAGGCGGCCAAACGGGCCCGCTACGCCGGCGAACTCCTCGAACCCCTCGACAAGTCCAAGCGCGCCAACCGAACTATCAAGCATTACAAGCGGATTCAGACCGTGCTCGGTGATCACCAGGACACCGTGGTGGCCACCGCGACGCTGCGTCGGATGGCGATCGGAGCGGGCACGACACCCGGCGAAAACGGCTTCACCTACGGCTTGCTCTACGCGCGCGAGCAGGACATCGCCCGTCGATCCCGCCAACATGCCGACGCGTTGATTTAAAGCAAGCCGACGAATAGACCAACTCTCGCGGCTGGGCGACAAGTGCATCACCATAATGCGATCAGCTGAGGGCAGGGGGCGTTTACTGTCTCTGTAGACGTGGCCAGAGGTAAGGAGTCAGCTCGTGCAGCGAGAGGAAATCCGGTCACTCGCCGACCTCGCGGGCGAAGGCACGCGCATTCTCACGACTCTGGTGCGGGACCTGCACGACGGCATCTCACGTCGCGTCTTCTGCGTGATAGGTCCGGTGTCCAAACCCGTGGAGGTTGTCCACAACACGGCTGCCGCGGTGACCTATTACGCGGTCGACCGCGCGGTGCGAGGATCGCTCAACGGTGCCGGCGCATTAGCTGCCGAGACATGCAGCAACGATGAGGACGACTCGATCGAATCGAATCCCACGGCCGCGGGTGCTATCGCCGCTCTCAACGGCATCTACGGGGACAACCTGACCACCCGCGGCAACGCCTTCGCGCTGTCTATGCAGATACGCCACGACGGCAGGCCCGTCGCCCTGACCGCGGCCGCCATCGCCAAGGCGTTCCCCAAAGCCACCGGTCGCATCGTGGTGTTCACCCATGGCTGGTGCCTGACCGAACGGTTGTGGTGGCGGCGGCCGCGCACCGGGCCGTGGCTGCGCCCCTACGGAACACGACTGCGCAACGACCTCGGGTACACCCCTGTTTACCTGCGCTACAACACCGGGCTGCACATCTCCCACAACGGGAGAGCCCTTGCCGACCTGCTGAACCAATTACAGACACTGTGGCCGGTGCCGGTCGAGGACGTCGCGTTAGTCGGTCATTCGATGGGCGGCCTGGTGGCACGCAGCGCCTGCCACTACGGCGCCCGACAACAGCACAGCTGGACCGACGCGGTTCGTCACGTCGTCTGCCTGGGTTCTCCGCACCTCGGCGCCGACCTGGAAAAGGGGGTCAATGCCGCATCCTGGGCGCTGGCACGGCTGCCCGAAACCCGCGCCGTGGCCGCGTTTCTCAATGCCCGCGCCGCGGGCGTGAAGGACCTGCGGTACGGCGCGTGCCTCGACGAGGACTGGAGCGACTGCGACCCCGATGAATTTCTGCGGGACCGCTGCCATGAGGTGCCGTTTCTTCCCGGGGCCGCGTACCACTTTGTCGCCGCCACCGGGCCGCGGGCGGTCGGAGTTGTCCTCGGTGACTATTTGGTGCGCTCCCAGAGCGCGTCCGGCGCGGGCAGGGTCCGACGGATCCCGTTCGAGCCGGCGCACGGGCTCACCCTGACCGGTCTGCACCACTTCGACTTGCTCAATCACCCGGCGATCTACGAAAGGTTGCTGGAGTGGCTGAGCCAACCGGCGCAACCTACGGAGTCCGCGAGCTAGCTGGCAGCACAGAAAGCGAGGCTTCGCAGACTGTTTTGACCGACGACGTCACGATTGTCGCCAATCTCGACCCGTTGCATGCAACAGCCGTTTCATGCGACATCGGGGGATGGGCACATCGACGCGCAGAGCCCGCGAATACCGCGAGCGGATGCGCCTGCGCGGGTACCGCCCCGTTCAGGCGTGGGCGCCGGATGTCCGCTCAGCTGCGTTCGCCGCCGAAGCACTTGCTGGCCGTCGAATACGAACTCAATCATCGCACCCGCATGATCCTCGGAGACCGTTGTCCAGCAGAGCTATTCGCCGCACTGCTAGCCACCAATGGTCCGTCAGTGTTGCGACGTTGACTAGAACTCACCCCGGAATCACCTGCTCAGTTTTCAACCGGAACCGA
>JAFAWC010000591.1 GCA_019242135.1 Mycobacteriaceae bacterium
CTTGTCCTTGGGCAACACCGCCAACCCCCGGTTGGCCGCATCCAGCGCCGGACCCACCTCACTGGGCACCGTGCCCAGCGCCGGGATCGTCTGCCCGTCAGCCAGATACTGGTTGAGCACCTGCCCCGGCGGCGTCACCAAATCCACATACTGCTCACCGATCGCCGACACCGAATGCACGTTGGCCACCACGTTCACCGGGATCTTGTAACGATCGGCGATGCGCATCGTCGCGCGCGCCCCACGCTCGGTGGGCTCCACATCGGTGACCTTGCCGACCTGAACACCCCGATAGGTCACGTTGGCGGTCTTATACAACCCACCCGAGGCCGGCAGCTCCGTATACAACGTGTACTGCCCGATCCCCGCCAACGTCGGCAACTGCAGGTAATACCAACCCAACACCACCAGCGCGAGCACGGTGAGGATGGTGAAGATCGACAGCTGGATCTTGATGAACCGCGTCAGCATGTGTCAGCCGCCCCTCTCCACCAGGGGTCCGTTGGGCGCGTCGTGCGGGTTCGGGGTGAACCGCACATCGGGGATCATCGTGGCCGGATCCCGGCCCCATGACTGCTCGAGGGCGCGCAGCATGCCTGACACACCCGTGCCCGACAGCTCACCATTGTCGATCGCGCTCAGCGTGAGGTCGGCCAGCAGCGACACATTGATGTAGTCGCCCCGCACGACTTTCGGCACGTTCTCGATGTTGAACGGGGCGGTGAGGATCAGTTTCAGCGCGCCGACCAGATACGGCGATGCTTTGCCGAGTTCCCGCAGCGCGGGTTGCAGCAGATCCAGGTTGGTGTGCAGGTTGTCGCTTGTGGGCGCCAGCGCGTTGTCGGCCGCGGTGCTGAGCCGCCCGAGGGCCACGATCGCGTCGGCGAACAAGTCGCGGGTGTCCGCGAAATGCTTGATGACCGGCGGTGCTTCGGTCAGGATCCGGTCGAGAGTGTCGTTGTTTTGCGCCACCACCGTAAGCAGCCGGTTCGACGAGTCGATGGCGTGCACCAGGTCTTGGCTTTGCTTGTTGAGCTCGCCGGTGAACGTATCGAGCTTGTTCAAAAACTCCCGAATCTGATCCTCACGGCCGGTCACGATGTTGAAGAGCTCGTTCTGGATCACTTCCAGGTTCGGGATGCCCCCGCCACGAAGGATCATCGACAGCGCCGCTAGCACGCGCTCGGTGGATGGGAAGGCTTCGGTGTTCTTCAACGAGATCGTGTCACCGTTCTGCAATAACTGCGGCGACGGATTGGTCGGCGCCGCGAGTTCCACGTGCTGCGAACCGAGCAGGCTGGTCTGGCCGATCTTCGCGGTAGCGTTCTTGGGCAGTTTGAGGTTGGGCTGGATGTCCAGCTTGAGCGTCGCGACCCAGTTCTTGAGTTCGATCGCCCGCACCGTGCCTACGTTGACGTCGGCCACCCGTACCTGGCTGTTGACGTTGAGCGCCAGCGTGTCCGGCATTTGCGCGTAAATGGTCCAGTGCCCTCCGGTGGTGCCCGTCCCACCTGGGATCGGCACGTTCGCGATGCCGCGCCACCCGCATGCGGTCAGGGCCAGCCCGACGGCCGCCACCGCGACGCCTCGCCGCGCGAAGCGCCCCGCGCAACTAACCCGGCTCCTCACGTCAACCTTGATGCTCATCCGCCCGTCCCCTCAGCCGGATATCCTCCCGGCGGCGGTGCCGGCGCCGGAGCCGCGGGTGCGACCGGCGCGGCCGCGACCTGCGCGGGCGGCACCGGCGGGCTCGGCACCGTGCCGGGCGCCGGCGCCGGTGGCGGCCCGGGCTGCGGGTACCACGGCGGCGGCAGCGGGCTGTTGTCGGTGTAGGAGTCCGGCGAACCGGGCAGCTGGCCGCCGGGCGGCACCCCGAACGCCGGCGGCGCCGCGGGCGGGACGATGTCGGGACCGCCCATCAACTCGGCGAGTGAATCGGGCGTCAGCATGTTGGCCGTGAGCGGTTGCACGTCGACACCTTGCATGCCGGGCGCGACGATCCAGCCGGGCTCGTGGTTGCCGAACGACCACAGGGTGTCGCGCGCCCAGATGCCCGGCACGGTGGTGTCCTTATAGCCCCCCGGAGGACGAAGTCGGTCCTCGGAATAGGCGATCATCTTCGGCAGCGTCTCGGCCGCGGTGGCCTCGTTCAGGCCGAACGGCAGATAGTTGAACTTGATCGAGTCGAGAATCGGCGCCAGGTATTGCGCGCACAGTTCCGCCGATTCCTGGTAGCCGAGCCGGCTGCCGGCCTGGATCGCGCTGCAGACGAACTGCATCGGGTTGGCGAAGTTGGTCAGCACCGGCAAGCCGACGATGCCGCCGGCCACCGGCGAGGTGATGTTGGTTAGGTTCGCGCCCAAGTTGGGGAATACGTGCAGGCCGGTCTCCAGGCCGTCGCGAGGCTCCGGCTGCAGAATCGCGGTCGTCACGTCCGACAGGTTGTCGATGTCGTGGGTGAGCACCTCAGCGTTCTTGTCGAGAAACTGCCGCGTCGTCGTCAGCAGCTGATCCAGTTCTTGCACCGCGTTGGCCACGTCACGGTTGGTGTGGGTGAACTTGTCGGTGAAGCTGGCCAGGTCATTGTTCAGCGCGACGAATTGCTGGTCATTCTGGTACAGCGCGTTGACGAACACCGCCAGGCTGCGCACCACGCCGAAGAAGTCGCCGCGGCCCTTGTTCAGGGCGGTGAGCGCCTCCGACAGGCTGTTCAGTGTCTTGTTGATCTGCTGGCCCTTGCCCTCGAGCCCGTTGGCGGCCGACTCGATGATGTTCCCGAACGGGCCCTTGTCGACGCACGGTGGACTCTGGTAACCGGTGCACGGTACGGCGACCGGATTTCCTTTGTCGTCGACCCGTGGC
>JAFAWC010000202.1 GCA_019242135.1 Mycobacteriaceae bacterium
AAGACCGAGATGAGCGCCGGCCACGGGGGTATCAGCGGCCGCTACGAGCGGTGGCGGGAAGTCGCGTTCCAGTTCGCCTGGTTGCTATCCACCGGAGCCGCCGGGCCGGCGACATTCAGTACCGGAGCCGCGGGGCCGGCGACATCAGACACCTCGGCCGCACCGAATTCACATGCTGCCGACGGCGACTAGCACCGCACTGCCCACAAATAGCGCCTGCATCAGCGTGCGCGGCGCCAGCGGGGTGTCGGGAGCGTGCTGGGAACGCTTGGCGCCCGCGGCATAGATGTTGGCCGGAAACATCGCCACCATGAGCGCGGCCAGACAGACCGCGGCAGCGCTCCGCGTGGCTGGTAGCAGCAGACCGATCGCGCCGAGCAGCTCCAGCAGGCCGGTGATGGTCACGAGCAGACCCGGCGTGGGCAGGTTGGGCGGCACGATCGCGATCAGGCCGCCGCGCATCGGCTGGACGAAGTGCGCGACCCCGGTGAGCACGAACATTGCCGCCAAGCCAACGGCGGCCGCCGCCGGCCAGCCGGCCGCGTAGTCCCATCCGAGCCAATCGGCGAGCCGAGCGGCGGCGGTCACGAGGACAAGGGTGAACAGCGGGGCCATCGGTGTACTCCAATCTAGACAGTGACAAGATACCGGTCAATTTAGATCTGCATCTAGTCAGTGTCAAGTTTTGGCGGTATCATTTTCGCGTGCCTGAGGCACCTACCCGAACGCCGCCGCGCACTCAGTACCACCACGGGGACCTGAAAGCCGTCATCTTGGCCGAGACCGCCAAGCTGGTGGCCGAACACGGCGCAGACGGGGTGTCGCTTCGGCAGCTGGCGCGACGGGCGGGCGTTTCCCACGCTGCGCCGGCCCACCACTTCACCGATCGTCGGGGCCTGTTCACGGCGCTTGCCGCAGAGGGCTTTTGGCTGCTCTGCGAGGCGCTTAAGGCGGCGCGCGGAGACTTCGCCGATGCGGCGCTGGCCTACGTGCGGTTTGCGATCGACCATCCGGGGCACTACGCGGTGATGTTCGACCGCTCTCTGGTGGAGCCCTCTGACCGTGAACTCGCCGAGGCGCAGGCGGCGGCCGGCGCGGAACTCTCGCGGGGCGTCGCCACGTTGGTGGACCCGCACGCCAAAGCCGATCCCGCGGGCGCCGAGCTCGCCGCCTGGTCACTCGTGCACGGTTTCGCCGTATTGTGGCTCAACCACGCGGTTCCGGCCGACATCGCCGTCGCCGACCCGATGGCCACGGTCGCCCGGATCGCCCGGATGCTTTTCGACGCCTGACGTCGCAGTTCGCGGATTTGGACACCTGACGTCGGCGTGTATGACACCGTCTTGACACCTGCAGTGGTCACACTCAAGGTGTGGCTGGTCAGCTCATCGTGTCGATCTGCGGGATTCGGGACCGCACCGTAGCCGACGTCAGCGAGTTCTGCGGACTGCTGGACGCGCGGGGGGTCCCCGTGTCGTTCCTGGTGGCGCCGCGGCTGCCGGGGCGGTATCAGTTGGCGGACGACGAGCCCACCGCGGAGTGGCTGCGTTCTCGCCGTGAGCACGGTGACGCCATCGTCTTGCACGGCTACGACACCGCGGCAACGAAAAAGCGCCGTCCCGAGTTTGCGACGTTGCCGGCCCATGAGGCCAACCTGCGATTGATGGCGGCCGACCGGGCGCTGGAGCAGATCGGTCTGCGTACCAGGTTGTTCGCGCCACCCGGATGGTTCGCGTCGGCAGGTACGGTCGAATCGTTACCGCGCAACGGGTTTCGGCTGCTCGCTGGAATGGGTGGCATGACGGATCTGGTGCGCCAGAACACGGTTCGCGCGCGGGTGATCGGGGTGGGCGCAGGATTTCTGACCGAGCCATGGTGGTGCCGCACGCTGGTGATGTCTGCCGAACGCATCGCACGGCGCAGCGGCATCGTCCGGATCGCCGTCGCGGCAAAGCAATTGAGCGCATCGGCACCGCTCCAGGCGATTGTTGACGCGGTGGACCTCACACTGATGCACAGCGCTACTCCGACCGTGTATTACTGGCGCCCCGACCGGCCGTCGCTCGTCGACGCGGCGTAGCCCTCAGAACTCGGCGGAGTCCTCCGCGTCGAGCACCCGGAACTCCGCGCTGCCCATCTCCGCGTAGCGTTGGTAGTACAGGTTGTAGGCCACTGGATCGACGATGCCCTGATGAATCGGGATGGCACGCTGAGGGTTTACCGCGCGCAGATACTCGACTCCCTCGCTGATCTTCATCCACGGAGCGGCTGCAGGCAACGCCAGCACGTCGACCGGTTCTCGCGGGATGTACAACGCATCACCTGGATGCATCAGCCGGACCGAGTGCTCACCATCCCCTATCAAATATGAAATGTTGTTGATCACAGGGATTTCCGGGTGAATGACGGCGTGCACCCCGCCGCCACCGCGGACGCGTACGCTGCCGATCGTCAACTCGTCACCGACATTGACGGCACGCCACGGCTCGCCGAGTTGCGCGGCGGTCTGCGGGTCGGCATACAGCAGCGCGTCCGGGTTGGCGTCGACTAGCGCTCCAAGCCGCGAGGTGTCCGCGTGGTCGGGGTGCTGATGAGTGATCAGGATCGCCGACAGCCCGGTGATGCCTTCGAACCCGTGAGAGAAGACGCCCGGGTCGAACAACAGCGTCGTGTCGGGACCGTTGTCGGTGCCAAACGTGGCGAGCAGACAGGAGTGGCCGAAATGGGTCAACTGCATGACTTCGATTGTGCTCCGTGTCACCCCCGGCTCGGTATCCTGTGCGATGCAGGGGGTGACCGGTGACCCGAGTGCTGGCGGCTGTGAGTGTGGCCGCGATGACGGCGGCGTTTAGTCTGCTTGGGCAACCGGTGACGCGCGCCGACACCGACACGTGCCCGCCCAACTGCGACCGCATCCCGTCGACGGCCTGGATCGACCCTGCCGAGATCCCGCTCGCCACGAGGTACGGCTGGCCAAATCCGGCGACGATCGCTTCGTTTCTGCAACGGCCGCGGTTCCGGTTCGAGGAGCTGTGTGCGAGCGGGTCGACGGCGACCGACCCGCGGGACTTTGCCGTTGCGGCCAAGGCCACGGTCGCCAACCCACCCGGTCAATAGATCGGAAGAGCGTCG
>JAFAWC010000324.1 GCA_019242135.1 Mycobacteriaceae bacterium
TGATGTCCGCCACCTTAGACTGGACAACCGTCGAATATCGTTGTCGTCGAGGCGATCTCGTCCTCATTCGCTGGTGGACTGGTCGTTGCCAGGAAGGCTGAGCCGCTCGACTCCGGGGTTCAACGTCAACGGCAACAGTTTCCCGGACATTGACAGGGATCACAGCCGACAGCGCCGCTCGGCGGTCGGTGACCCGAGCACCGTTTCATATCTCTTTATCTTTGCTGTCAGTGCCACATCATCCTCAGCACCTTCTCAGGTAGCGGCCAGCCGGTTTTGGTGGTGATGAGCTGAGAGCCGTATTACATTGGTGACTACTTCGCCTTCGGATCGGTCGGGGATTCGGGTTAAGTGCCAGAACACACCGAGGTGCAATAGGAGGCGGCACCATGAATATCACTTGGAAAAAAATCGCAGTAGCGGGCGTCTTATCGGGCGGGTTGAGCATGGCGGCACTCGGACTGGGAGCGGGTGCTGCGAACGCTGACACGGGCGACATCCCATTCGTGCCCGGCAACGGTAGCGACATGCAGTCGTATTTCCCGCTCGTCGAGCGGCTCGGAGACGTCGTCAACCTCGGCGGCCTCGGCAAGACGGGCGCCGAAAACACCGGAAGCCCGGGCAAGCTGGGTGATCTCGGCGGCCTCGGAGACCTGGGCAATCTCGGCAGTCTCGGCAGTCTGGCCAATGGCGGCAATCTGCAGAGTCTGATCGGGATGTTCGGCGGCTGACCCGCCGACACGCAGACACGCAGACACGACCGTTCTCGGTCACCGACGAGTCGACTGCTGGACATCGACTCGTAACCTGACGACGTTAGGCAGCAGCGGTGACCGCAGCGAAGAGACCCTGCCGGTACCTGCGCGCGGCGACCGTGCTCGTCCTGGTTGCCGCGATCGCGGGGTGCAGTAAGGCCACGCCGGGTCGCGCCAGCGCCCCGTCAGTGGTGCCCGCCTCGGCACTCGAGGGCCTGCTGCTCAGCGCCAGCGACATCAACGCCGTGATGGGCACGACAGCGATCGTCGCGAATACGCCGTTCACCAATTTGGGTCAGCACAGCAACCTGTTGCCCAACAAGAACTGCCTGGGCATCTGGGAGGTCGGCGAGGACGCGATTTACCGGGACAGCAAGCCGACCGCTTTTCGCGGGCAGGACCTGCAACAGCCGGCCACCGGCGCCTGGGACGCCAAGGTCGTGCAGGGGGTGGCCGTCTACCCGGGCGCCGACGCGTCCGGCGCGTTCTTCGCCGCGTCGGCGGACCGGTGGTCGAAGTGCACGAACCACCACGTCAACATGACGGTGAACGACCAACCCATGCCGAAACTGTTTTTCGGCAATCTCACCAAGACCGACACCCAGTTGGCGATTCCGGTCGTCGAGGGTGAAGGCGACGGCCAACGTCAGTGCCAGCGTGTGCTTTCCGTCGCCGACAACCTGATCATCGACGTGGCCGCGTGCAGCCGCACCGCGACCGACCAGGCGGCGACGATCGCCGGAAAGATCAAAGACCGAATCGGTCGATAAGAGGTGCGGGCGTCAGAAGACGGCGGTCAAGCTCGCCAGCTTCGGCTCGACGCCGGCGCCGGGCGTCAACCGGCGCAGCCTGCGGAACGCCCATGGCGCGGCAAACGTTGCGGCCCAGTACAAGTCGGCGCGAAAACTCCTGACTCCGGACATCTGAGCGTCGTCGGGACAAGTCAGCTCGTGCGCAACGCCGAGCTTGTCGAGCACCCGCACGGCGATGCGGCGATGACCGTGCGGCGACAGATGAATGCGATCGTCGTCCCACATCCGCTGGTCCCGAAACTCCGACATGCGCCAAAAGTCAACCAGCTCAAGGCCCAGGTCGTCGACGATGGCGCGGAGAAGCTCGTTGTAGATGGCGGCGCGACCGCGCAGCCGGCGAAACACCGGCACGGTGCCGATGTCCGCGGCGGTGAACGTCAACACCCGGGCGCCCGCCCGCTGCAGGCGTGCCAGTGCGTCGGCGTACCCGGCCATCATCGTGTCGATGTCGGTGCGAATCCTCAGCAGGTCGTTCATCCCGGCATACACCGTGACGAAGTCGGGTTCCAGCGCGATCGCCGCGTCGACCTGGTCGTCGATGACGTCGCGCATCGTGCGGCCCCGCACGGCCAGGTTCGCGTAACGAAATGCGGGACGGTTGCCCGCCAGCTGCGCGGCGACAAGGTCGGCCCATCCTCTGAGTCCGTTGGCGCTGGGCGGATGCGGGTCCCCGATGCCCTCGGTAAACGAGTCGCCCAACGCTATGTACCTGCTGATCGCGGCCATGAGTCGTCCTCGTCGTGCTCCTGGTCGTGCTCCTGATAGCCAAAACCTGCACAACAAGGGTATGAGGTCGGCATCCATTCGGCCCGGAACCCGCCCCGTCAGTCTCCCTCGTCGCCGCGGCCAGGCTTGCCGGGCTTGCCGGGCTTGTGCACGGGCGGTTGCTGGGGGGCTGACTCCGTGGGAGCAGGCGTGGTCGACGACGTCATCGTGGTCATCGTGGGGGTGGGTGGCGGCGCGACCGGCGTGCTGGTGGTCACCGGCTGCGGCGTGGATGCGCGCGGCGAGTCGACCGCGATCAGGATGAGCGCCAGCACCAACGCCGCGACCACCGCGCCGAGCGCCAGCAGCCTGCCCCATCTGCTCTTCCGCGGCGGGGCGCCCAGCGGTGCGAGAGACATTGACGGGGGGAACGGCGCGGCCAGCACCCGGGTGCCCGGCCGGATCGAGGCCGGCGGATAGCCGACGAGGGCGGGGGGCTGGCCGGCCAGGGCGGCCCGCATGGCCCGCGCGCTTTGGAACCGCAGTGCCGGGTCGCGAACGATCGCCCCTTCGACCACGGCGGCCAGCGCGGGATCGACGTCGGGGCGCAGTGCGGCTATCGGTGGCAGCTGGTCGTGCAAGATCGCCTGCGCCAGCGCCGCGATGTTCTCCTGCGGAAACGCCCGGCGCCCGGTCAGCGCCTCGTATCCGACGACGCCGAGCGAGTACACGTCGTCGGCAGGCGTTGCCGGTCTGCCGAGCACACGATCGGGGCTGAGATACGCCATCGTGCCGAAGACCTCACCGCTGGCCGTGAGATTGGTTTGGGCGGTCTTGGCGACCCCGAAATCGCTGACCTTCGCCTCGCCCGAGGACGTGAAGAGGATATTGGCGGGTTTGATGTCACGATGCAGGATTCCGGCCTCGTGTGCTGCGGTCAAAGCGGCAAGAATGTCGTCGAGGACCGACCGCACCATCGGCAGCGGCAGCGGTCCCTTCGCAATCTTGTCGTGCAATGACTCGCCGGTGAGCCGCTCCATCACGATGAACGGCATGCCGTTGTACTCGCCGCCGTCGAACACCGCGACGATGTGCGCGCTGTCCAGCGCCGCAGCGGCGCGGGCTTCGACCTCGAACCGCTTGCGACTGTCCGGCCGCGCGTCGACAGCGGGATGCATGATTTTGATCGCGACGGGCCTGCCCAGGCGGGTGTCCCAGCCGTCGCGAACCTCGGCCATGCCACCACGACCCAGCACACCGCGAAGCTCGTAGCGACCACCGATCAGCTCGGGGGCCTTCATCCTCCCAACGGTATCCGCTAACGGGGCGGGCTAAACAGGCAGCGTCAGCGTGTCACCGGGCAGTAATGGGTCGGTTTGTGCCGCTCGTCGGCCGGCGGCAGGTTGCGCGCGGGGGTGTGCACCAGCGGGATGTCCGCCGCAACGCGACCGGTGGCGCGGTCCCAGCCCGACCGCGCCCGGGGGTGCATCCGGGCCCGGCGCGGCAGCAGCGAGAACACCACACGCACGGCGTCCCCGAAACGCCGGTGCAGCCATTCGTCACGCGCCGACCACGTGTACCCCATCAGCCGGCGCACCGGCGGGTCGTAGAGTCCCACGGTCAGCCACACGAAGAACGGCGCCAACAGCCTGCGCTGGACGGCCCACAGGCGATCTGGGATTCGTTGCGCGAAGGGAGGTTTCGGCAAGGCGGTGAGATCGAGCACCGCCCGGGCGGCGAAGTT
Source organism: Mycobacteriaceae bacterium (assembly GCA_019242135.1). Taxonomy (GTDB): domain Bacteria; phylum Actinomycetota; class Actinomycetes; order Mycobacteriales; family Mycobacteriaceae; genus Mycobacterium. Next base: position 4,017 of record JAFAWC010000324.1, read on the forward strand.
GTTCTCAAGCACCTCGCGGCACATCCGGTCCCAGTACTGCTGGAACTCCTCCCACGTCTCGGGCACCGGCCGCATGCTCATCCCGTACATCCGGTACCACTGAACGTGTTCGTCGAACAGCTGACGCTTTTCCGCCTCCGTGATGCCGCCGCAGAACCGTTCGGCCACAATGATCGTGCCGACGAAGAAGGTGGCATGCGCCCAGTAGAAAACGTCGGGGTTCAGCGCGTGGTAGCGCCGGCCCTGGGCGTCGGTGCCCTTGATGTCGACGTGGTAGTCGCGGACTTCGCTGCCGGTCACCGGCGCGCGATCACCGTCGAAGACCACTCCGCCGATCGGATACAGCGACCGCAGCAGTCGCGGCCAGCGCTCACGAAAAAACGTGGAGTGCTGCTCGACGGCCGCGCCGAGCTGGGGATGCATGTTCTGCATCGAGCCGGCCCACGGACCCTGCAGCATTCCGCGCCAGTCGCCGAAGTACTTCCACGTCAGCGAGTCCGGACCGAGTGGCTCGGGCGGCACCTGATAGCCGCCCGGCGCCACCGGGCAGCCACCTGCGACCATGCTTTGGCTGGTCAGCGGTTGCGACGTATCTTGAGTCACTGATGATGGTCCCATCTGGTGTGATTCCAGAGTGACTACGTGCGTTGTCAGTATTGAGTCTAGGAGAGCGGTGTCGACCGGTCAATCGAGGGCTGGCGCGAGGCTCGGGTGAAGAGGCGACTGCAGCGATGAACGCTCGCGTGAAGAGCAGAGCGCAGCGATGAACGCTCGCGTGAAGAGCAGAGCGCAGGGCCGTTGGTCGGGCGTGCCGATCGAGGACCGCCAGGCGCTGCGTCACGACGACCTCGTGACAGCGGGGGTGGCGCTGCTGGGCGGCGAGAGCGGCCCTGCGCTGACGGTGCGCGCGGTGTGCCGTCAGGCCGGGTTGACCGAGCGCTACTTCTACGAAAGCTTCTCGGACAGAGACGAATTCGTGCAGGCGGTGTACGACGACGTGTGCACCCGAGCGATGGCGGCTCTGCTGTCGGCCCGCACGCCGCGCGAGGCGGTCGAGCGGTTCGTCACGCTGATGGTCGACGACCCGCAGCGGGGCCGGGTACTGCTGCTGGCGCCGGAGGTCGAGCCGGTGCTGACCCGGTCCGGGGCGAAATGGATGCCCAGCTTCATCGACCTGCTGCAGCGCAAACTCACCACGATCAGCGACCCGGCGCTACAGAACATGGTGGCCACCGGGCTCATCGGAGCGCTCACCGCGCTGTTCACCGCCTACCTGGACGGGCGGCTGACGGCCACCCGCGAGGAGTTCATCGATTACTGCGTGGCCCTGCTGCTGCGCCACGCCAGCTATCCGGGGAGTTCGCCGCCTTAGTGCGGGTTGTTGGCGGTGACGGATTCCTCGGACTGGGCCTGCTGCGCCGCGGCGGCCTGTTGCTGCGCTTGAGACAGCTGATCTTGCTGTTGCTGCTGCTGCGCGGCCGCCTGCTGCTGTTGCTGTTGCTGAGCGTTGTATGCGGCCGCGCCCAGCTGCGACTGCCGGGAATAACCGGGCTGCACCGCCGAGGCGACGTTGGCGTAGCAGTTCAGATAGACGTAGACGGTCTTGGATGTGGCCGTGCCGGTGCCGTTAGTGAAGTTCGCGGGCTGAATGCGGTCGATGACGCAGTTGTCCTCGCTGGCCACGTCCCCGACACGGGTGGCGATGATCGGCGTCAGTCCCGCCTTGGACAGCAGCTGTTTCGCCTGGCCGTAATACTTACCCGTGACGTCTGACAACGCGTCCGCGCCGGCTACGCCCTGGCCGACGAACGCCATCGCGATGCCTGCGGCGCCGACCGCGCCGGCGCCGATAAGAATGAGCCTGCTCACGGCTGGCGCCCCTCCGTCTGGTCAAGCGGTCAAAGATCCTCACCAGGGTATCGCGCGAGTCAGTGTCACAACACGCAGTTCGCGCGGAACTTGAATGTCACCGCTAGACACAGATATATTGAGTGCAACCATCAGGTACAGATAACCGGGAGGGACCATGTCCGAAGGCCTGACCGATGTGCACCTTCTGCACGAGCTTGAGCCCGTGGTTGAGCAGAACCTCAACCGTCACCTTTCCATGGCCAAAAATTGGAACCCGCACGACTACATCCCATGGTCAGACGGCAAGAACTTTTACGCGCTCGGCGGCCAAGACTGGAACCCCGAGGAGTCGAAACTGTCCGACGTCGCGCAGGTGGCGATGGTGCAGAACCTGCTGACCGAGGACAACCTGCCGTCCTACCACCGCGAGATCGCGATGAACTTCGGCATGGACGGCGCCTGGGGAAGCTGGGTGAACCGCTGGACCGCGGAGGAAAATCGGCACGGCATCGCGCTGCGCGACTACCTGATCGTCACCCGCGCCGTCGACCCGGTCGAGCTGGAAAAGCTTCGCGTGGAGCAGATGACGCGCGGCTTCTCTCCGGGCCAGAACCAGCAGGGTGACCTGTTCGCCGACAGCCTGTTCGACTCGGTCATCTATGTGACGTTCCAGGAGCTGGCGACCCGCGTCTCGCACCGCAACACCGGCAAGGCGTGCAACGAGACGATCGCCGACCAGCTGCTGGGGCGGGTGTCCGCCGACGAGAACCTGCACATGATCTTCTACCGCGACGTGTCCGAGGCGGGGCTGGAGATCGCGCCCAATCAGGCGATGAAGTCGCTGCACCGGGTGTTGCGCAACTTCAAGATGCCCGGCTACACCGTCCCGGAGTTTCGGCGCAAGGCCGTCATCATCGCCGTCGGCGGCGTCTACGACCCGCGTATTCACCTCGACGACGTGGTGTTGCCGGTGCTCAAGAAGTGGCGGATCTTCGAGCGCGAGGACTTCACGGGCGAAGCGGCCGCCATGCGCGATGACCTCGCGCTGCTGGTCGAAGAGCTCGAGGAGGCGTGCGACAAGTTCGAGGAGTCCAAGCGCCGCCGACTGGAGCGCGAAGCCCGCAAGGCCGAAAGGCTCACCGCCAAGCGGGTGTTGGCGTCCGCTCGGGCGTGACGCTGCCCGCAGATGGATGATCTGCTCTTCGCGCGCGCGGCCCATCGCGCCGGCGAGCCACTGCGCATCGGCCCGATCACGCTGCGCAGCCCGGTGGTGCTCGCCCCGATGGCCGGGGTCACCAACGTCGCTTTCCGCACGCTGTGCCGCGAGCTCGAGCTCGCCCGCGCCGGCACCGTCAGCGGGCTCTACGTCTGCGAGATGGTGACGGCCCGCGCGCTGGTCGAGCGGCATCCGGCGACGCTGCACATGGTCACGTTCGCCGAAGACGAACAGCCGCGGTCGCTGCAGCTGTACTCGGTGGACCCGGACACCGCCCGTGCGGCCGCCCGGATGATCGCCGACGAGGGCCTCGCCGACCACATCGACATGAACTTCGGCTGCCCGGTCCCCAAGGTCACCCGGCGCGGTGGAGGTGCGGCACTGCCGTTCAAACGCAGGCTGTTCGGCCGGATCGTCGGCGCTGCGGTACGGGCCACCGAGGGCACCGGAATCCCGGTGACGGTCAAGTTCCGCATCGGAATCGACGACGCGCACCACACCCACCTGGAGGCGGGCCGGATCGCCGAGCAGGAGGGTGCCGCCGCGGTTGCCCTGCATGCGCGGACCGCCGCACAGCGATATTCCGGCGCCGCCGACTGGGGGCAGATCGCAGCCCTCAAGCAGCACGTCCAGTCGATACCGGTGCTGGGTAACGGAGACATCTTCGGCGCCGACGACGCGGTCGCGATGATGGCCGCCACCGGGTGTGACGGGGTGGTGATCGGGCGGGGGTGCCTGGGCCGACCGTGGCTTTTCGCGGAACTTTCCGCGACGCTGACCGGGGCATCGGTCGTCGAGCCGCCGACCCTGGGTGAGGTCGCAGACATCATCCGGCGGCACGGTCAGCTGCTGGCCGCGCATTTCGGCGAGGAAAAGGCCATGCGCGACATCCGCAAGCACATCGCCTGGTACCTGCATGGATTCCCGGCCGGGGCCGGGCTACGCCGGGCGTTGGCGCTGGTCAAGACCCGCAACGAGCTGGACTGCCTGTTGGACGCCCTCGACGCCGACGTGCCGTTCCCGGCGGCCGCGACCGGTCCGCGGGGCCGCCAGGGCTCGCCGGCGGCGGTGACGCTGCCGGACGGCTGGCTATCAGATCCTGACGATTGTGAGGTGCCCGTCGGCGCCGACGTCATGCATTCGGGTGGCTGAACGACACGTTTCAGCGCGGTCGTTTCCATCCCTGCATCTACCGGACCCACTGAGCCGGGGCGAACCTGAGATCACCAGTGAGACAAAGCCTTTCCTGGTGGTAAGCGTCCACGACGCGCAATCTCACGCCGATCCGGAAAATCAGCGCAGGCGCGCTGCAGGCGTCGCCGGGCGAGAACACCGCAGACGTCAGCGGCGTGGAACGGGCGTTCACCGCGAGTTCACTTCCGCCTCGTGACCTCGGTTGACGCAGCAACGTAGGGTAGGAACATGCGGACCGCTTACCACGAGCAACTCGACGCCCTGACCGCGCAGCTCGGCGAAATGTGCGGGATGGCCGGCGTCGCGATGGAGCGTGCGACGCAGGCGCTGCTGCAAGCCGATCTGGTTCTCGCCGAACAGGTGATCTCCGACCATGACCAGATCAACGCAATGAGTGCGCGTGCCGAGGAGGCAGCGTTCGTGCTGCTCGCACTGCAAGCGCCGGTGGCCGGCGACCTGCGGTCCATCGTCAGCTCGATTCAGATGGTCGCCGACGTCGACCGGATGGGCGCGCTCGCCCTGCACGTGGCCAAGATCGCCCGCCGTCGGCACCCGCAGCATGCGCTGCCGGAGGAAGTCAACGGTTACTTCGCCGAGATGGGCAGGGTCGCAGTCGAGTTGGGCAATGCGGCGCAGGAGGTCGTGGCGACCCGCGACCCAGAGAAGGCGGCGCGGTTGCGCGAGGAAGACGACGCGATGGACGACCTGCACCGGCACCTGTTCACGGTGCTGATGGACCGTGAGTGGAAGTACGGGGTGGCCGCGGCGGTGGATGTCACGCTGCTGGGCCGGTTCTACGAGCGGTTCGCCGACCACGCGGTCGAGATCGGCCGCCGGGTCATCTTCCAGGCGACCGGCAAGCTACCCGAGGAGTACGGGCTGCCGACGGTCGGCTGACGGGGTCTCCTCTGGCCGTCACAGATCTCGGCGCAGGCCTCGCCACGGGACGTCACGCGCAAACCGACGGCGCCAGCCGATACCCCGCTCCGCGAATCGTGCGGATGAACTCACCGTGCTCACGATCGTTGCCGAGCTTTTCGCGCAGCCTCTTCACGTGCACGGCAACGGTGTTGGTGTCCGACGAGCGACCCC
>JAFAWC010000546.1 GCA_019242135.1 Mycobacteriaceae bacterium
CTTGCCGCCCAACGCGCCGGGATAGTTGTAGAGCAGCTGGTTGTCGTTTTCCAGGGTGTAGCTCGGGTGATCGGGGTCGCCGGGAATGTCGCGGCGCGCCGGATGACCAGGGAACTCGAACGTGCGTGTCGCGACGATCTGCGCGAACGTCGGGTTCTGCCACGCATAGCGGTAGAACAGGCTCATGTCGTAGGCCGACGTGCTCATCCCCGGGCCATCCAGGCCCGACGGGGTCGCCGCGCGGGTATCGCTGGCGCCCAGCTGGCGGGCGAGCGTGTTGATCTTGTTCAGCGCCTCGTCCATGCCGCCGAGCTGCATTGCCAGCGCGTGCGCCGCATCGTTTCCGGAGTGCATCAGCAGTCCGTGCAGCAGCTGGAACACCGTGTAGGTGCCACCCTCGTCGACGCCGACCCGGGTGCCCTCCGCGTTGGCGTCCTCGGCGGTGCCCGCGACCGTCTTGTTCAGGCCGAGCTCGGTGATCGCCTGCATCGCCACCAGCACCTTGATGATGCTCGCCGGGCGGTACCTGCCGTGCGGATCCTTGGCGGCGATCACGTCGCCGGTGTCGAGGTCAGCGATCACCCACGCGGTGGCGGAGACGTCGTCGGGCACCGGTGGAGTGTTGGGGGCCACGATCACGCCGCAGCCGGCCAGGGCATCGCCACCGACCGGTTTGGCAGGCACCGGCACCGGGGCGGGCGGGTCGCCGGTGACCGGCACCTCCGACTCGTCGACGGCCGGCGGTGTGGAGACCCGGTACGGGCAGGTCGAGGTGTCCGGCGACGCGACGGGTTCGGCCACGGCCGGCACCGAGGAAAGCGTCGGCAAGCCCACCAACAGCAGCGCTGACGCAGCGCCGAGCACGCGGCGCGCGGCACTCCGGATCCCACCCATTGCCACAGCAGGCTAAGCGATGAAGATCACGGGGGCAGTCACCGACCCGCCGTGCGTCGCGATGAGGTATTCAGTTGGGCAGCCGTCGGCGGCGGTTGGCGCGCAGGATGACCAGCGCGACAGCACCGGCCAGCGCGACCGCGCCCGCAGCCACCACCACCCACAGCCAGGTGAGCGATCGTTGCGGCGTGAGAGCCGGCGGCCCTTGATCACCGGGCACGACGACCGGATCATGGCCCGCCGGCGCCAGGACCGCCACACCGGACAATCGTGACCACCGCTTCGTGTCGGCGTTGAGCCAGGTGAGCAGCGTCGAGCTGCTCAGGGGCGCCCGTCGAGGTGGCGATCAGCAGGAGGGCGGTGGCCGGCCACCACGGTCTGCATGATCGTTATCGCGTTGCCGACCACCGCGGCACCGGACAGTGGAATGCTCAGCGGCGCTTGAAAATCGGTAGGGACGGGCACCCGAGATACATGCCGAACGTCGGTACATCGATATCGACAGTGATTCCTGCGGCGCGCTCTGGAAACGCCCAACGCTGTAGCGATAGTGTCGAGAGACTTCCATAGGCAGGGACCTGCCCTATAAGCGGCGCCCGGCCTCCGAGAGCACATGGCGCAGCTTCTGCTCGATCTCGTCGAATTCCTGCTGGCCGCTGATCAACGGCGGCGCGACCTGAACGACGGGATCGCCGCGGTCGTCGGCTCGGCAGTACAGGCCGGCCTCGAGCAAGGCCGGTGACACAAAGCCGCGCAGCAGCCGCTCGCCCTGCTCGTCGGTGAAGGTTTCCTTGGTTTGTTTGTCGTTGACGAGCTCGATGGCGTAGAAGAAGCCGTCGCCGCGGACGTCGCCGACGATCGGCAGGTCGTACAACTTCTGCAGGGTGGCCCTTAGGGCCGGCGCGGCCGCCCGCACGTGGTCGTTGATGCCCTCGCGTTCAAAGATGTCGAGGTTGGCCAGTGCCACCGCCGATGACACCGGGTGCCCGCCGAAGGTGTAGCCGTGCACGAACATCGTCTTGCCGTCGGAGAACGGCTCGAACAACCGGTCGGATGCGATCATCGCGCCGACCGGCGCGTAGCCCGACGTCATGCCCTTGGCGCAGGTGATCATGTCGGGCACGTAGTTGAAGTCGTCGCACGCGAACATCGACCCGATCCGGCCGAACGCGCAAATCACCTCGTCGGACACCAGCAGAACGTCATACTCGTCGCAGATGTCGCGAACCCGCTCGAAATAGCCGGGCGGCGGAGGAAAGCATCCGCCCGCGTTCTGCACGGGTTCGAGAAACACCGCGGCGACCGTGTCCGGCCCTTCGATCTCGATGGCTTCGGCGATCCGATCCGCCGCCCAACGGCCGAACTCCTTGGGATCTGACTGCAGGGGCGCCGGCGCGCGGTAAAGGTTGGTGTTCGGCACGCGGAAACCCCCCGGTGTCAGCGGCTCGAACGGTGCCCGGAATGCCGGCAGCCCGGTGATCGACAGTGCGCCGTGCGGGGTGCCGTGGTAGGCGATGGACCGCGTAATAACCTTGTATTTGCCGGGTTTGCCGGTGAGTTTGAAGTATTGCTTGGCGAGCTTCCATGCCGTCTCGACCGCCTCACCACCCCCGGACGTGAAGAACACCCGGTTGAGGTCCGCGGGCGCGTAGCTCGCGAGACGTTCGGCCAGCTCGATCGCCGGCGGCGTCGCGTATGACCACAGCGGGAAGAACTCGAGTTGGCGGGCCTGCTTCGCCGCGACCTCGGCCAACTCCGCACGGCCGTGGCCGACTTGGGCGACGAACAGCCCGGACAGCCCGTCGAGGTAGCACTTGCCGTGACTGTCCCAGATTCTGACGCCCTCACCGCGCGTGATGATCGGCGGTGTGATCCCCGCGCCGTGCCGCGCGAAGTGACCCCACAAGTGGCGGTCGGCCTTGGCGGACAGCTCTGCTGATTCGACTGTCGTCATGGGGAACCGCCTAACACCAAGTGATTGTGCTCGGAGGGCGCCAGCACAGGCAAATGTGACTCTTCGCCTGGCGGCGTTTCAGGCCGATAGGGTCGCAGATGTGACCGCAGCACAGCGGGTCGACGAGTTCGAGGCGCTACGGCCCCATCTTCTCGCGGTGGGCTACCGCCTCACCGGAACCTTCGCCGACGCCGAGGACGCGGTGCAAGACGCGTGGCTGCGATGGCAGGCGTCGGCGGACGCGCCCGATGATCTGCGCGCGTGGCTCACCACAGTGGTCAGCAGACTGGCGCTGGACAGGCTGCGGTCGGCCGCCCGTAGGCGGGAAACGTACATGGGTGAATGGCTGCCGGAGCCGGTGGTGACGACTCCCGGTGTGTCCGACCCGCTTTCGGCCGTGGTCGCGGGCGAGGACGCGCGCTACGCCGCGATGGTGGTGTTAGAGCGCCTGACACCGGATCAGCGGGTGGCATTCGTGCTGCACGACGGTTTCGCGATGCCGTTCAGCGAGGTCTCGGCGGTCCTCGAAACGACAGATGCGGCCGCCCGCCAACTCGCGTCGCGGGCACGCCGGATCGTGGGCGAGCATCGGGGGCCGGTGGACACCGCTCACGACGAAGTCGTGGGGGCGTTGCTCGCGGCGATGGCTGCCGGTGACCTGGATGCGGTGATCAAGGTGCTGCGCGAGGACGTCACGTTTGTCGGTGATTCGAATGGAAAGGCCCGCACGGCTATCCACGTCATCACCGGTGCCGACAAGGTGACGAGGTTCATGTTCGGGCTGGCCCGCCGCTACGGGCCCACGTGGCTCGAGTCGAGCCGGCCTGCACTGGTCAACGGCGAACTCGGGCTTTACCTGGTCGGTCATCCGGGCATCGACGGGTATCCGCCGGTGCAGCCACGCATCATCGCAGTGTCGGTGCGCGAGCAAAAGGTCAGCGCGGTGTGGGACGTCGCCAACCCGGACAAGTTCACCGGCTCGCCTCTTCGGCGTCCTCGCTAGTCCAGGGAACCCGGCACGCGTCACCGGAATTGAAGCCCTGCTCGGTGATGCCGAGCGCGGTGTTCATCCGGGCCCGCATGTTCTCGATGCCGATCTGGTACGTCAGCTCGATCACTCCCGCGTCGCCGAAGCGCCGACGCAGATCGGCGACCTGATCGTCGGTCACGGTGTGCGGGTCGGTGGTCATCGCGTCGGCGTAGGCGATCGCGGCGCGCTCGTCCTCGGTGAAAAGCGGCGAGGTGACGTAGTTGTCGATGTCCTTCAGCCGATCCACGTCGAGGCCGTCGAGGCGGATCAGCATCGAGCCGAAGTCCACGCACCACGAGCAGCCGATCGTGCGGGCTGTCCAGAACACCGCGAGCTCGCGGACACTCGCCGGAAGCTTGGTCGAGGCGCGCTCAACCGCGGATTCGTGCACCGCGGTGGCGATCAGCAGCCCGCGATGGTGTGCCGTCACCGCCAACGGCTCCGGCACCTCGCCGTAACGGCGTTTTGCGTAGCGGTAGGCCGCGCGGACCCACAGTGGCGCGCTTTGCGGGGGCAGGGATTCGATACGGGTTTTCTGCGTCATACCCGATAGACGTCGTGGTCGGCCTGGATGTGACGGTTAGGTGGACGCCAGCCTACGGCGAGCAGGGCTGAGCGGGCACGCGCGACGATCGCATCCGGCCGATACCGCAGCATGTCGCTGCTGACCCGGATGACCCGGCAGCCCAGCGCGTCGAATTCGGCGTGCCGGTCGATGCCACGGGTCCGCCGCCTCGGGTCCGCCCAGTGTTGGGCACCGTCGAACTCCACGGCCACCGGCCATTCGTCGCGACCCATGTCCAGGCGCCACGAAGTAGCCGTCGGCGAAGACTTCGATCTGGGTACGAGGGGCCGGCAACCCGGCGGCCACTTCTTCGGTGCCCACGAACGGCCATGTCGGTTCGGCCACGCCGGCACAGTGCCAGCGACCACCGACAAGCGGTGGCAGCGTTGCGTGGTATGGGCGCCAGCGTGGAGTTTGTGTCGACTTTTTGGCCTTGATTGGACAATAAGGCGACGCTCGGCGGTGGGTGGGGGGTGAGGCGGCAGTGGGGTGCGTCAGCGGGCGAACATCAGCGCGCGCTTGACCTCCTGGATCGCCTTGGTCACCTCGATGCCGCGCGGGCAGGCCTCGGTGCAGTTGAACGTGGTGCGGCAGCGCCACACCCCGTCGGCCTCGTTGAGGATGTCGAGGCGCTCGGCGGCGGCCTCGTCGCGGCTGTCGAAGATGAAACGGTGCGCGTTGACGATCGCCGCCGGGCCGAAGTAGCTGCCATCGTGCCAGTACACCGGGCAGCTTGTGGTGCAGGCGGCGCACAAGATGCATTTCGTGGTGTCGTCGTAGCGCGCGCGGTCGGTGGGGCTTTGGATCCGTTCGCGGGTGGGCGGGTTGCCCGTGGTGATCAGGAACGGCTTGATCGCGCGGTACGCGTCGAAGAACGGCTCCATGTTGACGACGAGATCCTTCTCGACGGGCAACCCGCGGATCGGCTCGATGGTGACAGTGAGCTGCTTGCCCGGCTTCTTGGGCAGCATGTCGCGCATCAGCACTTTGCAGGCGAGGCGGTTGACCCCATTGATGCGCATCGCGTCGGAGCCGCACACGCCGTGCGCGCAGGATCGCCGGAACGTCAACGTGCCGTCGAGGTAGCCCTTGACGTAGTGCAACAGGTTCAGTAGCCGGTCGCTGGGCAGGCACGGCACCCGGAAGCTCTGCCAGCCGGCGGCGTCGGGATTCTCAGGGTTGAACCGGGCGATCTTCAGCGTCACCATCACCGCGCCGTCGGGTACCGGCGGCAACGGTGGGTCCTGGCTTTGGGCGGAAACTTCGTCTGTTGCTCTTCGCGCAAGCGGCTCATCGTCTGTTGCTCTTCGCGCAAGCGGCTCATCGGCAGCCATCAGTACTTCCGTTCCATCGGTTCGTATCTCGTCTGCACGACCGGCTTGTAGTCCAGCCTGATGTCGCTGAGCAGCTCAGACGCCCAGTCTGTTCCTCCGGGGAGTTTGTAGGCCATGGTGTGGCGCATGTAGTTGGTGTCGTCGCGGTTGGGGTAATCCTCGCGGGCGTGTCCGCCGCGGGATTCCTTGCGGTTCAACGCGCCCGCAACGGTCACCTCGGCAAGCTCGAGCAGGAAACCCAGCTCGATCGCCTCCAGCAGGTCACTATTGTACCGCTTTCCCTTGTCGTGCACACTGATCCGGCCGTAGCGCTCCTTGAGCGCGTGAATGTCGGTGAGCGCCTGCTTGAGCGTCTCCTCGGTGCGGAAGACGGCGGCGTTGTTGTCCATCGACTGCTGCAGCGCGGCGCGGATGTCGGCGACCCGTTCGTTGCCATGCTCGGAGAGGATGTCGCCGACCCAGTTGACCACCATGGCTGCCGGCTCCGGCGGCATCTCGACGAAGTCGAACTGCTCGGCATAGTCGGCGGCGGCGATGCCGGCGCGGCGGCCGAAGACGTTGATGTCGAGCAGTGAATTGGTGCCCAGCCGATTGGCGCCGTGTACCGACACACACGCGCATTCGCCTGCCGCGTAGAGCCCCGGGACGGCGGTGGTGTTGTCGCGCAGCACCTGTCCGTGCACGGTCGTCGGGATGCCGCCCATCACGTAATGACAGGTCGGGTAGACAGGGACGAGCTCCTTGACCGGGTCGACGCCGAGGTAGGTCCTGGCGAACTCGGTGATGTCGGGCAGCTTCGCCTCGAGCACGTCCGCGCCGAGATGGCGCACATCGATGTAGACGTAGTCTTTGTGCGGGCCGGCGCCGCGACCTTCGAGCACCTCCCGGACCATCGAGCGCGCGACGATGTCGCGGGGCGCCAGGTCCACGATCGTCGGCGCGTAGCGCTCCATGAACCGCTCGCCCTCGCCGTTGAGCAGCCGACCGCCCTCACCGCGCACCGCTTCGGAGATGAGAATGCCCAAGCCGGCCAGCCCGGTCGGATGGAACTGATGAAACTCCATGTCCTCCAACGGAAGCCCCTTGCGGAACACGATCCCGATGCCGTCGCCGGTCAGTGTGTGCGCGTTCGAGGTCGTCTTGTACATCCGCCCGGAGCCGCCGGTGGCGATCACGATCGCCTTTGCGTGGAAGACGTGAATGTCGCCGGAGGCGAGCTCGTAGGCGACCACTCCGGTGGCCACCGGGCCGCCGGGCGTTTCCGTCACCGCCAAATCCAGCACGTAGAACTCGTTGAAGAACTCGACGTCGTGCTTGACGCAGTTCTGGTACAGGGTCTGCAGAATCATGTGGCCGGTGCGGTCGGCGGCGTAGCAGGCGCGGCGCACCGGCGCCTTGCCGTGGTCGCGGGTGTGTCCGCCGAACCGGCGCTGATCGATGCGGCCCTCGGGGGTCCGGTTGAACGGCATGCCCATCTTCTCGAGATCGAGGACCGCGTCGATGGCTTCTCTGCACATGATCTCGACGGCGTCCTGGTCGGCGAGATAGTCACCGCCCTTGACGGTGTCGAAGGTGTGCCATTCCCAGTTGTCGTCTTCCACGTTGGCCAGCGCCGCGCACATGCCGCCCTGTGCGGCGCCGGTGTGGCTGCGGGTCGGGTAGAGCTTGGTGAGCACCGCCGTGCGCACCCGCGGCCCCGCCTCCACCGCCGCGCGCATGCCCGCCCCGCCCGCGCCGACGATCACCACGTCATATCGATGTTGCTGAATCATCGTCGGCGCTGCTTTCCGGTCGGACTCACGAGATGTTCGGGTTGAACGTCAGCAGGACGTAGGTGCCGAGCACCAGCGTGAACATCAACGACAACGCCAGCAGCGTGGTCAGCCAGAACCGGGTCCAGTCCTTGCGGGCGTAGTCGGCGATGATCGTGCGAAGACCGTTGCCGCCGTGCAGTTGTGCCAGCCACAGCAGCAGCAGGTCCCAGGTCTGCCAGAACGGCGAACGCCAGCGCTGGGCCACGTAGTTGAAGTCGATGCGGTACACGCCGTTGTCCACCATGAGCATCACGAACAGGTGGCCGACCGCGAGAATCACCAGCACGATCCCGGATAGCCGCATGAACAGCCAGGCGTGTTTCTCGAAGTTCGGCATCCCGGTGCGCCAGCGCGGCGCGCGCGGGTTGTCCAGTGCGGCGGGCCGGTCGTAGCTGCGCTGCAGCACCGGCGCCGGCCAGCCTCTGCGGCCTTCGCTTTCGGCTGCTCTGCGGGCCGGCGCGGTCACAGGAACTGCCCCGCCATGTGCGCGCCCAACACGATCAGCGCGGCGGCCAGCACCGTCAGGAAGATGATCGCGACGGCCCACAGCATCATGCGCTGGTGGCGCGGACCCTCCGACCAGAAGTCGATGAGAATCACCCTGATCCCGTTCAGCGCGTGATAGAGCACCGCCGCGACCAAGCCGGCCTCCATCAACCCGACGATCGGAGTCTTGTAGGTGCCGACGACCTCGTTGTAGGCCTGGGGGCTGACGCGCACCAGCGCGGTGTCGACCACATGGACGAACAGGAAGAAAAAGATCGTGGCGCCGGAGATGCGGTGCAGCACCCACGACCACATGCCCGGGTCGCCGCGGTAGAGGGACTTGTGGGACGGGCTAGTCGACGGGTTAGTCACAGGGCTGCCTCCAACGACCATCGGTGGACGTCTGGACTCTAGACCCATTTAGATTCCGCAACGAGCGAAAGCGCGGCGCGTGGGCGCGACGTCGGTGCAACTAGTGTGAGTTTGCCGACTTCCCCGACCGGTCTGGGAAGCCCCGGCAGCAACGGCAGCCACGGCGGAAGCAGCCCAGATGACTCGCGATATCGACTGGAAAGCCTTGCGCGACCGTGCCATTGATGCGTCCGTGCATGCCTATGCGCCCTACTCGGGTTTCTTAGTCGGCGCTGCCGCTCTGGTCGACGACGGCCGCGTGGTCACCGGATGCAATGTGGAGAATGTCTCATATGGTCTAGCTCTCTGCGCCGAATGTGCGGTGGTGTGCGCACTGCACACAGGCGGTGGCGGCCGACTGGTCGCGCTGGCGTGCGTGGACGGCGGCGGTCGGGTTCTGACGCCGTGCGGGCGGTGTCGTCAGGTGCTCCTCGAGCACGGTGGGCCGCAGATGCTCATCGACCACGCCGGCGGGGCGCGCCGGCTGGGCGAGTTATTGCCCGACGCGTTCGGCCCCGACGATATGGCCCCTGATGTTTGACGCGCCGACGGTGATCAAGACCAAGCGCGACGGCGCGCAGCTGTCCGGGGAGGCCATCGACTGGGTGGTGCGCGCGTACACCGACGGCGAGATCGCCGACGAGCAGATGTCGGCGCTGCTGATGGCGATCTTCCTGCGCGGCATGGACCGCGACGAGATCGCGCGCTGGACCGCGGCAATGGTGGCCTCGGGCGACCGGTTCGACTTCAGCGACCTGCGCCGCGGCGGCAAGCCGCTCGCGCTGGTGGACAAACACTCGACAGGTGGGGTCGGCGACAAGCTCACGCTGACCGTGGTTCCGGTCGTGATGGCGTGCCGTGGCGCGGTGGCGCAGGCGGCCGGCCGCGGGCTCGGGCACACCGGGGGCACCCTCGACAAGCTGGACGCGGTCCCGGGTTTCACCGCGGAACTGTCGAAACACCGGATTCGGCAACAACTTTGCGACGTCGGCGCCGCGATCTTCGCTGCCGGGGAACTGGCACCCGCCGACCGCAAGATCTATGCCCTGCGCGATGTCACCGGCACCACCGAGTCGTTGCCGTTGATCGCGAGCTCGGTGATGAGCAAGAAGATCGCCGAGGGTACGCGGGCGTTGGTGCTCGACTGCAAGGTCGGGTCGGGAGCGTTCCTGAAGACGGAGGCCGAGTCGCGCGAACTGGCCCGCACCATGGTCGACCTGGGAACCGCGCACGGCCTGGTGACGCGGGCGCTGTTGACCGACATGAACTGGCCGCTCGGCGCGTCGGTCGGCAACGCCGTCGAGGTGGCCGAGGCGCTGGAGGTGCTGGCCGGCGGCGGGCCCGCCGACGTCGTCGAGCTGACGCTGGCACTGGCCGCGGAGATGCTCGACGAGGCGGGGCTGGACGGCCGCGACCCTGCGGACACCCTTTGTGACGGCTCGGCGATGGACTGTTTCGCGGCGCTGGTCACCGCGCAGGGCGGCGACCTTTCGGCACCGTTGCCGTACGGCACTCACACCGAGACCGTCACGGCGCCGCACCGCGGCACAATGAGCCACATCGATGCGATGGCGGTGGCGATGGCGGCCTGGCGGCTCGGCGCGGGCCGAGCGCGAGCCGCCGAGCCCGTGGATCCCGGGGCGGGAGTGCGGATCCACCGGCGCCCCGGCGACCCGGTGGCCGCTGGTGAGGTGGTGTTCACCCTCTACACCGACGGTGTCGAGCGGCTCGGCCCGGCGCTCGCGGAGCTTGACGGGGGATGGGCAGTCGCTGACGGCTCGGGCGCGTTTGCCCACCGTTCGCTTGTGATCGACAGAATCGTGCCATGACCACCCCGCTGACGCTGGAGATGATCGGGCAGGCGCCCAAGGCGCTGCTGCACGACCACCTGGACGGCGGCTTGCGCCCGGCCACGGTGCTGGAGCTGGCCGAGCAGACCGGATATCAGGACCTGCCCGCCAGCGATGTGGAGGCGCTCGCGGCCTGGTTCCGTACGGCGTCGCACAGCGGATCACTCGAGCGCTACCTGGAGCCGTTCGCGCACACCGTTTCGGTGATGCAGACCCCTGCGGCGCTGTACCGGGTGGCCCACGAATGCGTCGAGGACCTGTCCGCGGACAACGTGGTCTACGCCGAGGTGCGGTTCGCGCCGGAACTGCACATCGGCGGCGGTCTGTCGCTCGACGAGGTTGTGGAGGCGGTGCTGGCCGGGTTCGCCGACGGCGAGAAGGCCGCCCATGCCGAAGGCCGGGTCATCACCGTGCGGTGCCTGGTCACCGCGATGAGGCACGCGGCCCGGTCGCTGGAGATCGCCGAGCTGGCAATCCGGTTCCGCGACAAGGGCGTCGTCGGTTTCGACATCGCCGGCGCTGAGGCCGGATATCCGCCGACGCGCCACCTCGATGCGTTCGAATACATGCGGGAAAACAACGCCCGCTTCACGATTCACGCCGGGGAGGCGTTCGGTCTGCCATCCATCCACGAGGCGATCGCGTTCTGTGACGCCGACCGGCTGGGTCACGGGGTGCGCATCGTCGACGACATCGCCGAGCGACCCGATGGCAGCCATGTGCTGGGCAGAGTGGCGGCGATCGTGCGGGACAAACGCATTCCGCTGGAGATGTGCCCGAGTTCCAACTTGCAGACCGGTGCGGTGCGAAGCATCGCCGAGCATCCCTTCGATCTGCTGGCGCGGTTGCGTTTCCGGGTCACCGTCAACACCGACAACCGGCTGATGAGCGATACCACGATGAGCCGTGAGATGCTGCGGCTGGTGCAGACCTTCGGCTACGGCTGGAGCGATCTGGCCCGTTTCACCATCAACGCGATGAAGTCGGCGTTCCTGCCGTTCGATGAGCGCCTGGCCATCATCGACGACGTGATAAAGCCGCGGTTCGCCGTGCTGATCGGCTAGTCGATGTTGTTGCTCGGGCAGCCGATGTCGACGTAGACGATCGCGAGGGTGTTCTCGCCAGGGGGCGTGGTGCCGTTCGGATTGTGAATGTCATCGACCCAGCATTCGGACAGCGGCACCGTGGGATAGCCGCTGACCCAGTTGACCTGCACCGTGTAGCCCTGCTCCTGCAGGTCGGAGATGGTGGCGTCGGCCGGCTCGGCGCCACCCACGGGCCACACCGGATCGGCGGCCGCGGTTGGCGCGGTCACGAGCGCGGCAACGACGGCAACACCGACCATCATCGTCGGGACGTGTCGCAGCGTAGGCGACATACGTCAAGGATCGCGCAGAATTTCCTGCGCCCCAAGGCTTACCGGCAAAGCCACACCGATTTGCCAACGGACTGGGAGGTGGCTCTCAGGTGGCGGCCCGGTTACTCGTGGCGCAACCGCGACTCGACGAAGGTCTCGAGCTCGCCCCACTTCTCGACTGCCTTCGCATACGGCGGCCCCGGCTTGCGTGCCCCGTCGGGCTCCAGCACATAGCCCACCAGCTTGCCGAGCGGGGTGGTGGGCTGCAGCGCCTGGTCCACGGTGGCGTCTTCGGCGTAGTCGCCGACATCGCGGAGCAATTCCACGGCCAACTCGAGCTGGTCGCGGTCGACGGCATCGGGACCGTCGGCCAGATCGTCGGCGATACCGGTCAGCACGTAGACGTTGTCGTCGGTGACGTCGACGCGCAGCGAACCGTCGTTGGCGGCCGTGCGGATGTCGTCGTAGGTCGCGAGGTCGGACAGGTCGTGGTCGTGCTCGTCGGCGAGATAGCGCGCGAGTGACCGCTCGGACCCGAACACGCTGATCCGCCCGTTGCGGCCGAGGAAGACCGGCGCGTCATCCAGGTAGCAGCGCAACGTGAAGAAGGTCCCCGCGCTGGTCATCATCCGGATCGGGTCGATACCGACCTTCGCCCAGAAATCTTCGTCGGCGCCCAGCACGACATCGTCCTGGGGACTGGCAGCGTGCTGCTCGGCCTCGGCGTCGTCGTGCTCTGTGGCCGCGTCGGCGTCGTCCTCTTCGGCGGCGCCCGGCTTGTCGGACTCGTCGTCCTCGTCGGCCTCGTCGGGCTCCTCGGGCTCGGGCGGCTCCTCCTCGAGCTCGGCCTCGGCCTTCGCCGATTCGGCGTTGTCCACCTCGGGAGTGGTGATGACGCCCTCGATCGCGTCGACGACCTTGTCCCAGCCCTTTTCGATGACGGCGCCGATCTCGTCCCAGCGACGCGATCCCACCTTGCCGGAGAAGTTGTCGATGCCGCCGGACACGGCGGCCAGCACCGGGTTGCCGTTGAAGAACTTGCTGATCGCCGGGAGTTCGCAGACCGACCCGACCGCCGACGCGATGGCCAGCGTGCCGGCCAGCCGCTCCACCGACGCAGCGGTGGGTTTTTCGGCCAGCAGCTCGTAAACGTCGATCAGGTCGAAGCGGCTCTCCTTGCGGGGGTCAAGTTTGTGCGCCGACGCCGAGGTGAGCGTCTCCCACGCCGGGTGGTCGGTGAGGTCATTGTCGGTGTTGGTCCGGACGAAAGCGACCAGATCCGGTACCGAGTCAAACGCATAGAGGTCCTCGTCCTTGCCCAGGAACGCCTCCCACTCGTCCCTGGCGTCGCGCCACCGCGGCGCATACAGCGTGAACACGTCGCGTTCGTCGAAGGTCAGCCCAATCGGCACGATGTCAGCCACGGGCCACAGCCTAACCAGCGGGCAGCTACCGGGTGCTTAGCCGGTCTTCGCCGTGTGGGTGGTGATCGTCGGAAGCTTCGTTAACTCGGTCAGCGACGGCACCAGTTTGTTGAGCGCGGGCAGTCCCGAACCGCTCGGCTTATTGCCCGTCGGCGGATTCTGGGTGAGTTGGCCGTCGGTAGGTTTGATGGTGAATGGCGAGACGGGCGGGTTGGTGGTCGGCGCGACCTTCGGGGGAGTGTCGATCGTGGCCGGGGTGTCGACGACGGCGGCGTTCGTCGGTTTCGGGTCCGGTGTCGACACGGTGGAGGCCGCGACGGTGGTGGGCGTGCTCGTCGACGGGTTGAGCGGCGCGTACGGGGTGGGGGCCCCGCAGGGCGGGGTGCCGCATCCGGTGTCGACCGGCGGCCCGCCGACCCCGTACGGGCCCGGAACCGGTGTCCCGAGCGGCCGGACGCCGGTGAAGGTGCTGATCCCGTTGTCCACGCCGGTCGGGATCGCGATCACCAGATCGACCAGCGTCTGGACCGGGTTGGGGAAGTACAGGAAATTGGCCGGGGTCGGCTGGCCGGGGTTGATCGTGCGGTTGTAGCCGGTCTCCACGAGGACACGCAAAACCGGGTCAAGGGTCGCCGCGAGCGCGGTACCGACGACCGGGATCTGTTCGAGGGGCATCAGCATCGGCAGGACGGGAGTGGGAATGAGGTAGTAGGTGGTGTCGCCGTACTGCCCCTGAAGAAGCGGCGTGCCGACCCCGATGTAGTTGCCGTGCAGGTAGTAGATGCCGAACCCGGCGTTGATGTCGGCCAGCAGATTCAGCGGGTTCGTCGGCCAGTCGGCCCATCCGTCGTAGTGGCGGGCGACATCGACGGTCGTCATGCCGGTGTTCGTCGGCGTGGCGCCGTTGAACGTGACACCGAGGATCGGGATGTACACCCCGGCGAACCGCTCCAGAATGCCGCCGTTGGGCCGGTTCGGGTTGGCGATCAGGATGAAGCTCACGTTGGTGCCGGGCACCGGGTGGGTGACGAGATAGCGCTTCTCCATCGTCGCAACCGTGGAGCTCTGCGAGTAGCCGTACACCACATAGGACGTGTCGGTGAGCTGTTGACTTCCGGTGGTGGTGTAGGGGGCGGGCGTCACCGTGCACGCGTTGCCGCGGATGCAGTTGTCGAGATTTGCTCTGCCAGCCGCCACCGATTG
>JAFAWC010000556.1 GCA_019242135.1 Mycobacteriaceae bacterium
TTCGCCGCCACGCCGTCGGATCGACCATCGGCCGCGTCGACGTGTCGGCGTTCTCGGTGCTCAAGACCTTCGATCCGCCGATCACCGCATTGCATGGCCAGCAGGTCACCGGCGCCAGCCGGTGGGGAAAATACCTCGGCCTGCAGGCCGCAGACCTGCACCTGATCACGCACCTGTCGCGGGCCGGTTGGCTGCGCTGGTCCGACCAGCTGGCGGCCGCGCCGCTGCGCCCGGGCAAGGGGCCGATCGCGTTGCGGGTGCACCTGGGCACCCCGGGTGCCGCGCCAGGGTTCGACCTGACCGAGGCCGGCACCCAGAAACGCCTCGCGGTCTGGCTCGTCGATGACCCCGCCAAGGTGCCCGGCATCGCCGGCCTGGGGCCCGACGCACTGAAGCTGTCGGCCCAGGAGCTGGCCGGCCTGCTGGCGGGCAACAGTGGCCGGCTCAAGACCGTGATCACCGATCAGAAGGTGATCGCCGGCATCGGCAACGCGTACAGCGACGAGATCCTGCATGCGGCCAGGCTGTCGCCGTTCGCCACCGCATCGAAGCTGACCTCCGAGCAGGTCTGCACCCTGCACGAGGCGATGGTGTCGGTGCTCACCGACGCGGTGAGCCGTTCGGTAGGTCAGCAAGCCGCGACCCTGAAGGGCGAGAAGCGATCCGGCTTACGGGTTCACGACCGCACCGGGCTGCCCTGCCCGGTGTGCGGCGACACCGTGCGCGAAGTGTCGTTCGCCGACAAGTCATTTCAGTATTGCCCGACGTGTCAGACCGGCGGCAAGGTGTTGGCGGACCGGCGGCTGTCGCGCCTGCTCAAATAGGTCGCCGGATACGCTGTCTGCGTGACCCGTCAGAAAATCCTCATCACCGGTGCCAGCTCCGGCCTCGGCGCGGGCATGGCCCGGGTGTTTGCGGCCCGCGGCCGCGACCTGGCGTTGTGCGCGCGGCGCACCGACCGTCTCGACGAGCTCAAGGCGGAGCTGACCGCCCGCCACCCGGACGTCACAGTGGCGGTCGCCGAGCTCGACGTCAACGACCACGAGCAGGTGCCCAAGGTGTTCGCAGCCTTGTCCGACGAGCTCGGCGGCATCGACCGGGTGATCGTCAACGCCGGAATCGGCAAGGGTGCGCCGCTGGGCTCGGGCAAGTTGTGGGCTAACAAGGCCACCGTCGAAACCAACCTGGTCGCCGCGCTTGTGCAGATCGAAACCGCGCTCGAAATGTTCATGAAGGGCGGCGGCGGACATCTGGTGCTGATCTCATCAGTGCTGGCCAACAAGGGTGTGCCGGGCATCAAGGCCGCCTACGCCGCGAGCAAGGCCGGGCTGTCGTCGCTGGGCGAATCGTTGCGTGCCGAATATGCCAGCGGCCCCATCCGGGTGACCGTGATCGAGCCCGGCTACATCGAATCCGAGATGACCGCCAAGTCGGCGAGCACGATGCTGATGGTCGACACCGAAACCGGCGTGCGCTCCCTCGTTACCGCGATCGAACGCGAGCGTGGCAGGGCGGTCGTACCCGGCTGGCCCTGGGCACCGTTGGCGCAGCTGCTCAAGCTGCTGCCCCCGCGGCTGACGAAACCCTTCGCCTAACCCGCCCCCGAATCCCGTCGCGCGAAACGGTATTCCACGTGGTCCCTACTCGCACTTTCCCACGTGGAATACCGTTTCGCGTCAACCCTCAGGTCTGCCGCCCGCGCTCACCTCGGTAACGGCGCACCAGCGCATCCGTGGAACTGTCGGACTGCTTCTCCGGCGCCTTATCGCCGGTGATCACCGGCAGCAGCGCCTTGGCCTGTGTCTTGCCGAGCTCCACGCCCCACTGGTCGAACGAGTCGATGCCCCAGATCACGCCCTCGGTGAACACGATGTGTTCGTAGAGCGCGATCAGCTGACCCACCACCGACGGGGTCAGCGCCGTCGCCAGGATCGTCGTCGACGGCCGGTTGCCCGGCATCACCTTGTGCGGCACAACCGCGGACGGCGTTCCCTCGGCGGCGATCTCGGCCGCGGTTTTGCCGAACGCCAGCACCTGCGTTTGCGCGAACAGATTGCTCATCAGCAGGTCGTGCATGCTGCCGGTGCCGTCGGCGGTCGCCAGGTCGTCGGCGGGACGGCTGAACCCGATGAAGTCGCAGGGAATCAGCCGGGTGCCCTGGTGCAGCAGTTGATAGAACGCGTGCTGGCCATTGGTTCCCGGCTCGCCCCAGAAGATTTCACCCGTCGCGGTGCTCACCGGTGTGCCGTCGGCACGCACCGACTTGCCGTTGGATTCCATGGTCAGCTGCTGCAGATACGCCGGGAAGCGGGCCATGTCGTTCGAGTACGGCAGCACGGCGCGGGTCTCGGCCCCGAAGAAGTCGTTGTACCACACGCCCAACAGGCCAAGCAGCACAGGCGCGTTCGCGTCCAGCGGTGCGGACTTGAAGTGCTCGTCGACCGTGTGGAAACCGGCGAGGAAGTCGGCGAACCTCTCCCGCCCGATCGCCGCCATCACCGACAGCCCGATCGCCGAGTCCACCGAGTAGCGCCCACCGACCCAGTCCCAGAACCCGAACATGTTGTCGGTGTTGATGCCGAAGTCGTCGACCAGCTTCTTGTTGGTGGATACCGCGACGAAGTGCTTCGCCACCGCCCCATCGCCGAGCGCCTCGGTCAGCCAGCGTCGGGCCGCCGTCGCGTTCGTCAGCGTTTCCAGCGTGGAGAACGTCTTCGACGCCACGATGAACAGCGTCGTCGCCGGGTCGAGGTCCGCCAACGTCGCGACCAGGTCGGCCGGGTCCACGTTGGACACGAACCGCGCGGAGATGCCGGCGTCGGCGTAGTGCCGCAGCGCCAGATACACCATCACCGGTCCCAGGTCTGAGCCGCCGATGCCGATGTTGACCACGGTCGTGATCCGCTCGCCGGTGGCGCCGGTCCACTCGCCGCTGCGCAGCCGGTCGGTGAATTCGCCCATCCGGTCCAGCACCTCGTGCACCTCGGCGACGACGTCCTGGCCGTCGACGATCAGCTCGGTGCCCTTCGGCATCCGCAGCGCCACATGCAGCACCGCCCGGTCCTCGGACGTGTTGATGTGCACACCGGCGAACATGTCGTCACGGTGGCGCTCCAGGCGCGCCGCCCGCGCGAGGTCGACGAGAAGCGACAGCGTCTCGCGTGTCACGCGGTGCTTGCTGTAGTCGATGTACAGATCACCGACGGTGACGGTCAATTCGGTGCCGCGCTCGGGGTCTTCGGCGAAGAACTCGCGCAGGTGTTTGGTTCCGATCTGGTCGTGATGACGCTGCAGGGAATTCCACACGGACGAGGCAGTGATGTCGGGGATTTGCTCTTCGTGTGAGGTCATTCTTCGACCCTAATGCGGCTCTGTGGCCGAAGGTGTAACTGTTGGAGTATGGATACCGCCAACCTGTTGTCGTCCGTTCCCACCGGCTTGTGGATCGGTGGTGAGGAGCGTTCGGGCGGCGACACCTTCGACGTGCACGACCCCTCCGACGATCATGTGCTGGCGTCTGTCGCCGACGCGGCGCCCGCGGATGCCGGCGCCGCGCTGGACGCGGCCGCGGCGGTGCAACCCGACTGGGCCGCCACCGCGCCCCGCGAACGCGGCGAAATCCTGCGGTCGGTGTTCGACGTTCTCAGCGCCCGCATCGAGGACATCGCCACATTGATGACCCTGGAGATGGGCAAGGTGCTGCCGGAGAGCA
>JAFAWC010000580.1 GCA_019242135.1 Mycobacteriaceae bacterium
GCGGGATACCCCATCGACGTGTACAGATAGCGGTCCAACCGCACCCGGCCCGTGACGTGGTCAACCTCGTACTTGTTGCGTTGACCCTTCGGGATCTCGATCGTCACGTCGAATTGCACGCGCGGCGCTCCTTCACTTCCGATTCGGGGGTCGACCGTCGGGGGTCAACCATAGTGGAGCGCTACCCTGCACTACATGCGTCCGGCGCGGTGGCGGCGCTCCACCCACGTTCTGATCGGCGCGGCCGTGTTGGTGGCGGTCGTGATCGCGGTGACCGTCGCTGCGTTGCTGGCCAACAGGGGTTCAAATCGTGGCGCCCAGGCGAGCGCGGCGGAACCCACGCCCTCGACGGTGACACCCGCGGTCGGGCCGGTGGCAGACGCCGCGCCGCAGGCGACGCCCGCAGGGTTGGCCGCGGCGCTGAAGCAACCACTGGCCAACCCGGACCTCGGTGCGCTCACCGGTCGGGTTACCGATGCGCTCACCGGGGCCCAGCTGTGGGAGCAGGGCTCGGCTGCGCCGATGCAGCCCGCATCGACGAACAAAGTGCTGACCGCCGGGGCCGCCTTGTTGACACTCAATCCGGACGCCCGCCAGACCACCACGGTGGTGGCCGCGGATCAGACCCGCCAGCCCGGGCTGGTGGTGCTCGTCGGCGGGGGCGATCCCACGTTGTCGTCCGCGGCGCCGGGCCAGGAGACGTTGTACCGCAACGCGGCGCGCATCTCCGACCTCGCCGCGCAGGTGCGCAGCAGCCGGATCAACGTGACCGCGATCCAGGTCGACGCCAGCGCCTTCAGCGGGCCGTCGCAGGCCCCCGGCTGGGACCCGGCAGACATCGTGGGCGGCGACGTCGCCCCGATCGAGGCCGTGATGGTCGACGGCGGGCGGGTACAGCCGCTGACGCCGGAATCCGTGCGGTCGGCCACTCCGGCGCTCGACGCGGGCCAGTCGCTTGCCACCGCGCTGAACGTCGACCCCAAGGCCGTCACGATGGCTTCAACACCGGTGCACGACGGCAGGCAGATCGCGTCGGTGCAG
Source organism: Mycobacteriaceae bacterium (assembly GCA_019242135.1). GTDB lineage: Bacteria > Actinomycetota > Actinomycetes > Mycobacteriales > Mycobacteriaceae > Mycobacterium. Next base: position 1,042 of record JAFAWC010000580.1, read on the forward strand.
TCGGCACCGCTGATGGACCGCTTGACCGAGCTGATGAACCAGTCGGACAACGTGATGGCCGAGTGCGTCGCCCGCGAAGTCGCGGTGGCGACGGGGCGGCCGGCGAGCTTCGCGGGCGCGGTCGAGGCGGTCGCCAACCAGCTCTCGGCGGCCGGAGTCGATATGACCGGCGCCGCCCTGGTTGACGGCAGCGGGCTGTCGATGGTCGACCGGCTGACCGCCAAGACCCTCGACGACGTGATAGCGACCGCCGCGGGCACGTCGCACCAGGCGATGAGACCGCTGCTGGACGTGCTCCCCGTCGCCGGCGGCAGCGGCACGCTGTCCAACCGCTTCCTCGACGACCAATCCGATGACGCCGCCGGCTGGTTGCGCGCCAAGACCGGCTCCCTCACGGCGGTTAACACGCTGGCAGGCGTCGTCACCGACGTCAGCGGCCGGGTTCTGACGTTCGCGCTGATGTCCAACAACGCCGGTCCGACGGGGCGCACCGCGATCGACGCGCTGGCCGCCACGCTGCGTACCTGCGGGTGTGCATCATGACGTTCACACAGGAGGGCGGCAAGCTCACGGTCGGGCGAGTGGTCGACTGGGACGTCGCGGCGGGCATTGGTGCCTGGCTCGCCCGTCCCGGCCCGCCGGCCACCGACTACACCCAGCGCCAGATCGTCGACGAACTCGCCGAGTTCTCCCGCCGTGCCGAGATTCCGGTCCGCGAACTCACCGGGCTGGCGCCCGGCGGCCAGGTGCCCGACGCGATGATCGTGGACCGACCGCACTGGGTGCGGCTCGCCGCCGACTCGATGCGGGTGATGACCGGCGGCGGCGAAGGACCGCGTGGATTTCTGCGCGGCAGGATCACCGGTGCACAAACCGGCGCGGTGCTTGCGTTCGTGGCGTCGGGAATTTTGGGCCAGTACGACCCCTTTGCCACCGGGGACGGCGCAGCCGGTGGAAAGCTCCTGCTGATCTACCCGAACATCATCGCGGTCGAGCGTCAACTGCGATTAGTGCCAAAGGATTTCAGGATGTGGGTGTGCCTGCACGAGGTGACCCACCGAGTGCAGTTCACGGCCAACCCGTGGCTGACCGACTACATGTCGTCGGCATTGGGCGTCATCACGCAGGAGGCCGGCGACGATTTTTCAAAGGTGCTTTCTCGGCTGGCCGATTACGTTCGCAACCGCCGCGACGGCGCGCCCGTCGAGCCGAACTCTGCTGGGATCATCGGCTTGTTGCGGATTTTGCAGTCCGAGCCGCAGCGCAAGGCCTTGGACCGGCTGCTGGTGCTCGGAACTCTACTCGAGGGCCACGCCGATCACGTGATGGACGCCGTCGGGCCTGCCGTGGTGCCGACGGTGTCGACGATCCGCGAACGTTTCGATGAACGGCGGCAGCGCCGGCAGCCTCCGCTGCAGCGGCTGATCCGGGCGTTGTTGGGCTTTGACGCCAAGATCAGCCAATACACCCGCGGCAAGGCCTTTGTCGAACGCGTGGTGTCCCAGGTGGGCATGGAGCGGTTCAACACTGTGTGGTCCGGTCCGGACACGTTGCCGCTGCCCGACGAGATCGACGAGCCCACGCGATGGATCGATCGGGTCCTGTAGCGGCCCTGAGCAGTGCAGTGCGGGCGTTCGCATCTCGCTATCGCCTCACCGAAGAACATTGGTGTGTAGCGCTATCCGGTGGCCCCGACTCGTTGGCGTTGACCGCAGTGGCGGCCGCGGAGCGGCCGACCACCGCACTGATCGTCGACCATGGTCTGCAGTCGGATTCGTCAGCTGTCGCTGATCGCGCGCGGGCCCAGGCGGTCGATCTGGGCTGCACCGACGCGCGCGTGTTGCGCGTCACCGTCGGCCGGCGCGGCGGTCCGGAGGGCGCGGCGCGGTCGGCGCGCTATGCGGCTCTGCGGGAGGCGAGCGGCGGGGCGGCGGTGCTGCTCGGCCACACCCTCGACGACCAGGCCGAGACCGTTCTGCTCGGCGTGGGCCGGGGCTCCGGCGCCAGGTCGCTTGCCGGGATGCGACCGCACCAGCCGCCGTGGTGTCGACCGCTGCTCGGTGTGCGGCGGTCGGTCACCCATGCCGCCTGCGCCGAGCTGGGCCTCACACCGTGGCGCGACCCGCACAATTGTGATCCCGCCTACACGCGCGCACGGCTGCGCACCGAGGTGCTCCCGCTGCTTGAGGACGTGCTCGGCGGCGGCGTCGCCGAGGCGCTGTCGCGCACCGCGGCGGCGCTGCGCGAGGACTGTGACGCCCTCGACGAGTCGGCGCGCGCCGAACTCGACGCCGCGGTCGGCGACCTGGGGCTCGACACGAGTCGCCTGGACCGGCTACCGGATGCGTTGCGCCGTCGGGTGATTCGCGGCTGGCTGCTGGCAGCGGGGGCTACCGGTCTGACCGACAACCAGATTCGTCGGGTGGACGACCTGGTGATGAACTGGCACGGCCAGGGCGGCGTCGCGGTCCCCTCGTCGCTGCGCAATCAGCGATTGGTGGCCGGCCGCGCCCACGGCAGGCTGCAACTGCGCCGCGAGCCGGTGAACTGATCGCGTTGGCCTGGCTCGGAGCGATTGGGCGCGGTGGTCTGGGTCAGCGCGACATGGCACGCTGATGGCGTGGCAGCACAGACCGCAGCCGAGATGTATCCCGGCGACATCAAGTCGGTGTTGCTGACCGAAAGCCAGATCCAGACCCGCACCGCCGAGCTCGGCGTCGCGATCGGCGCGCACTACCGGACGCTGATCGGCAGCGACGACGACGACCTGCTTCTGGTCACCGTGCTGAAGGGCGCAGTCATGTTCGTCACCGACCTGGCCCGCGCCATCCCGTTGCCCACGCAGCTGGAGTTCATGGCCGTCAGCTCGTACGGTTCGGCCACCTCCTCGTCGGGTGTGGTGCGCATTCTCAAGGATCTGGACCGCGACATCCAGGACCGCGACGTGCTGATCGTTGAGGACATTGTCGACTCCGGCCTGACGCTGTCGTGGTTGTTGCGCAACCTCGCGGCCCGTCACCCGCGCTCGCTTCAGGTGTGCACGCTGCTGCGCAAACCCGACGCGGTCCGCTCCGACGTCGGCATCGACTTCGTCGGCTTCGACATCCCGAACGAGTTCGTCGTCGGCTACGGCCTCGACTACGCCGAGCGCTACCGCGACCTGCCCTACATCGGCACGCTCGACCCCCGCATCTACGAGCAGTACCTGGTCCGTTAACCCAGCTCCCACCCGACCGTCACGGCAACGGCGACCGCCGCGAACATCAGTACCGCGGCCCAAATCGCCGGCGCCCCGCCCCAGGTCATGGCGTGACCAAAATCTTGCAGTGCTCACCGGGATGGGCCAGGTCGTCGAACGCCGCACCAACCCCGTCCAGGCCGACCTCACCGGTGATTAGCGGCCCGACGTCGATGTCGCCCTCCGCGATCGCGCGCAGCGATTCGCCGAATTCGAGCGGGTCGTACGCCAGCACGAATTGGATGTTGATCTCCTTGGCGATGGCATAGAACGGATGGAGCGTGTCGGGTTGCATGCAGACGCCGGCGACGACTACCCGGCTGCCGCGCGGTGCGCGCCGCAACACGTCGTCGACGATTCCGGGCTCGCCGACCGCCTCGAACACCACCGCCGGGGTGGTGGTGTCGAACGGCGATCCGCCGCTCGGGTCGATGCTCCGGTGCGCACCCATCGTCACCGCCAACTCCCGGCGTTTCGGCGAGAAGTCGGCCGCCACGATGTTTCCGACACCACGGTGGACCAGGGCAGCGACGATCGCGATCCCGATCGGCCCGCAGCCGAGCACCAGCGCGGTTTCGCCCCGCTCGATCTTGGACTTGTTGACCGCGTGCAGACCGACGGCCATGGGCTCGGTCAGCGCCGCACGCCCGGCATCCAGCCCGTTGGGAACCTTGAGCAACAGCGGGGCCGACAACAACATTCGCTCTGCATACCCGCCCACCAGGGTGTTCGAGTACACGATCGCGTCGACTCCGGTCGCCGACAGCAGCACCGGAATGGATGTGACAAGTGTCCCGGCCGGCGGTGCCCGGGTGTCCGGCCCGGCCTCCAGCACTTCCGCGCTGAACTCGTGACCCATGAACACGTCGTGCGACAAGTCGACTGCGGACTCGCCCGTCGGCATGCCGCTCAGCTGACCGGTGAGTGACAGCACCTCGTCACCGTGCTTGGCGAAATGCAGGTCTGAACCGCAGATCCCGCAGGCCCGAACACCGACCAGAACCTGACCGGGGCCGGGCACCGGCTCGGCGACGTCGTCGCGGCACACCATCCGGCCGTCCCGAAGTACAGCGGCGCGCATCAGCAGCCGCCGATCCCCGAGCCAGCCCCCTGCCCTTCGGGCCGTGGCCCCCTGCGTGCCGGCTCGCCCTGCAACCTCAGCTCGTCGGTGTGTTCCCCGATCGCCTTCACGATGGCCTCGCCGGCGCGGCCGAGCAGCTCACCGCGCTTGTCCTTCGCCCATTCGTGCGACGCTCGTGGCGCCTCCAGTTGACCTTTGAAATATGGAATGACATTGCGGGCGAACAGTTCGTAACTGTGGTAGGTCGATGCCGGGGACGCCCAGTCGTGACCGAGCATGAGGAACGTACCGAAGCCACCGGAGCGATCGAGCAGATCGCCGATGTAGTTGATGGCGTCGTCGGGTGTGCCGATGCAGCAATTGCCTCTGGCCGCATATGCTTCGACGAACTCGTGCGGCGACTGGGTTCCCTCAACAGTTTCGGCCAGCGGCACGAAGCCCGCGGCGCCGAAGTAGTTCGCGAACTCCTGCAAGCCGTAGGTGCAGTCGTCGACGGCCTGATCGCGCGAGTCGGCCAGGTGCATGATTCCCAGCACCCGCCAGCCCCGCCGGTCCGGCTCTGGCCGCCCGGACCTCTTGGCCTGCTCGACGACCACGTCCCAGGTGGTCTCGATCGCCGCGTAACCGCCGGGGACGGACATCGACAGGGACAACAGCGAGGTCCCCAGCTGGCCCGCCAGCCGCGGCCCCGACGGGGAAATCATTGCCGCAGTCGAGATTTCGGGATATGGCCAGGTGTAGGGGCGGATGTGCAACGCGGCTTCGCGCAGGGCGAACCAGTCCGAGTGCCTGTCGATCCGCTCATCAGGGGCGGCCCGTAACAACGCAAGGATCGCCTCCAGCGACTCCTGCATCATCCGCCGCTGTTCCACCGGGTCGATGCCCATCATGTACGCGTCCGACGGCAGTGCGCCGGGCCCGGTGCCGAACATCACCCGACCGCGCGTCAGGTGGTCGAGCAGCACCCACCGGTCAGCGACCATCAGCGGGTGGTGGTACGGCAGTGACACCACCCCGGTGCCGAGCCTGAGATGTTTGGTGCGCTCGGCTGCGGTGGCGATGAACACCTCGGGACAGGCGATCAGTTCGTAACCACCGGAGTGGTGTTCGCCGAACCATGCCTCGTCATAGCCGAGCCGGTCCAGCGCGACGACCCGGTCCAGGTCGTATTCCAGTGCCACCGTGGGCGATTGACCGACCGGATGGAACGGCGTGATGAACACCCCGAACCGCAGCGGACCCTCCATTACATCTCCAATCCGGACAAGAAGTTGACAAGCGCGTCGTTGACCTCTTCGGGCCGCTCCTGCTGAATCCAGTGTCCCGCGCCGTCGAGGACCAGCTCGCGGTACTCGCCCGCGACCACCTCGCGGGCGCGGTCGGAGCGGGTGAAGTGCCGCACCGGGTCGGCGGATCCGGTGATGAACATCGACGGCACGGTGATCGTGGCCGCCGGAGTGGTGGCGGTCAGCTCCCAGTTGCGGTCGAAGTTGCGATACCAGTTCAGCCCCCCGGCGAAGCCGGTGCGGGAGAATTCGGCCACGTAGTGGTCGAACTCGTCTGTGCTGATCCACTCAGCGAGCCCGATCGGCGCGGGCAGCCGCTCCACCCACCCCATCGGTCCCGGTGCGAGCATCCGCGCCAGCGCATCGGTGTCGTCGGGTCGGCGCGGGCCGCCGAACACCCGCAGCATGGTCTCCCTCGTGTCGCGGCCCAAGTCGGTTTCGGCGACTCCGCGATCCTGGAAATAGAGAATGTAGAAGAAATTCTCACCGAACAGCTCCCGCCAGATCTTGGTTGGCGGTGCCCCCGGGCGCGGCACCGGCGGCACGCTCATCCCGACGGTCCCGATGACACGATCGGGATACAGCAGCGGGAAATTCCACGCCAGGATCGCACCCCAGTCGTGTCCGACGATGGCTGCGCGCTCAGCGCCGGCCGAGTCGAGGAGGCTGGCGATGTCGTTACACAGGGCGACGATGTCGTAGTCCTCGATCGCCTCCGGCCTCGATGACCCGCCGTAGCCGCGCTGATCGGGGGCGAGCACGTGATAGCCGGCCTGCGCCAGCACGGGGATCTGATGCCGCCACGAGTAGGCCAGCTCCGGGAAACCGTGGGCCAGGACCACCAGCGGCGCCCCGCGCTCACCGGCCTCGATGACCCGCAGCTGCACGCCGTTCGTCTCAACTAACCGCTCGGTTGATGTGACCATCGTCTCACCCAAGCACAGCGCCATCCCGCCGTGAAGGGGCCCTGGAATCGCCGAAACGGTATTCCACGTGGCCTCCACTCGCACTTTCCCACGCGGAATACCGTTTCGGCGGCCCGCGCCCACCCGCGCCCGACCACCACCCGACCAGGCCCGACCAGCCCCGACCAAACCGTCGGGAACCATCGCTCGTTGGTCTAGCGGTAGCCTGAACTATCTCCCGTACCGCTTTGGAAGGACCTGGCCAGACCCGGCCGATGCTCGATGAACCGCAGGAACGTGATCCGT
>JAFAWC010000141.1 GCA_019242135.1 Mycobacteriaceae bacterium
ACATGTCGCCTTCGTTCTGCTGGACGGCGCAGTCGACCTCGTCGACAAGCCGGTCGGCCAGCCGCATCGCGTAGCCCTTAGCGAGCCCCTGCCGCGAGCCGAACTCGTTGTAGATGGTCTGGCGGCTGATGCCGGCGGCTCGGGCCACATCGGCGAGGGTGATCGCCGACCAGTCCTTGGTCAGCAGCAAATCCCGCATGCCGTCGAGGATCGAGTCGCGAAGTAACACTCGCGACGCCTCGGCATACGGGACCCGCTGCCTTGGTTGCACAGCCGCGACCCTAATGGTCACGACCGGGCGAGCTCCACCATCTCGAAATCCGCCTTGGCCGCACCGCAGTCCGGGCAGCACCAGTCGTCGGGAATGTCGTCCCAGCGGGTGCCGGCCGCGATGCCGTCCTCGGGCCACCCCAGCGCCTCGTCGTATTCGAAGCCGCACTGGAGGCAGCGGAACAGTTTGTAGTCCATGTTTTCCCTACCTTTCTCCACCTTTCTCCTTACGCAGTTTCGAAGTCGATCTTTTCGCGCACCCCGCAGTCCGGGCAGCACCAGTCGTCGGGGATGTCATCCCATCCCGTGCCCGCCGGAAACCCTTCGCGCGGCGCACCCTTGGCCTCGTCGTAGACGTAGTCGCAGACTGGGCAGCGGTAGGCGGTCATCACCCCGCCACCCTGTACCTGGCGAGCAGCTTCGCCCGCTGCGACGGGTGCAGGTTCGCCCGGTAGATGTCGCCGTCGTAGTGCGCCAGCACCCGCGGGTCCATCACCTTTCGCCACAGCGGCGGGACCAGCGTCAGCAGGATCATGCTGGCGTACCCGCTGGGCAGGCTCGGCGCACCCGCAAAGCTGCGCAACGTCTGGTAGCGGCGCGTGGGATTGGCGTGATGGTCGCTGTGCCGCTGCAGGTGGTACAGGAAAACGTTGGTCACGATGTGATCGGAGTTCCAGCTGTGCTCGGGGCGGCACCGCTCGTAGCGGCCACGCTGTGTCTTCTGCCGCAGCAGCCCGTAATGCTCCAGATAGTTCACCGCCTCCAGCAGTCCGAACCCGACGACCGCCTGCACGAAGATAAACGGCACCAGCGTCCAGCCGAACACGGCGAGCAGCACACCCCACAGCACCACCGACATCAGCCACGCGTTAACGACGTCATTGCGGATGGACATCGGGTTCTTGCCGAGCCGGCGCATCCGCTCGACCTCCAGCCGCCACGACGAGCGCAAGCTGCCAAAGACGCTGCGCGGCAGGAACGCCCACAGGCTCTCCCCCATCCGCGCGCTGGCCGGATCCTCGGGCGTCGCGACACGCACGTGGTGGCCGCGGTTGTGCTCGATAAAGAAGTGGCCGTAGAACGTCTGCGCCAGCGTGACCTTCGACAACCATCGCTCCAGCGAGTCCTTCTTGTGCCCCATTTCGTGAGCGGTGTTGATGCCGACGCCGCCGAGGACACCCACCGTTAACGCCACGCCGACCTTGCCGATCCAGCCCAGCGGGCTGTCATAGCCGAGCCAGCTGAGGTTGTCCGCGGTGACCAGGTAGGCCCCGAATACCACGCTGGCGAACTGGAACGGGATGAAGGCGTAGGTGCAGTACCGGTAGTACCTGTCGTTTTCGAGATGCTGCATGACCTCGTCGGGCGGGTTCTGTCCGTCGGGCCCGAACCGCAGGTCAAGCACCGGCAGCAGCACGAACAGCAGGAGCGGACCGATCCACAGCAGCACCTGCGAAGCCGTGTGCCAGCCCTGCCGGTTCATCGACCAGATCGCGGGCACAACCACAACCAGAGCTGTCGGCGCGACCAGTCCCAACAGCCACAGATAGCGCTTCTTGTCCCGCCACTGAGGGACGGACACCCGGCCCGCCCCGATATCGACCGTCGTTGTCACAGAACCTCCTGTTGTTGGTCTCGCCACCTTTACTCAACTGCGACTGATGTCATCTTTCTATACATATGATGCTTATTTGTCAAGCACCTCTCCGCGACTGTGAAACCATCGACGCGACACGCCGCAGCGGCGTCGACAGATTCACAGTTTGTTCGAATTGGTCTCGGGAGAGCGTGTCTACGGTCATGTCGTCGTCGAGGCGGTGGCCCTCGTTCGCAGATTCATACTCACGCGCGCCCCGCCAAATCGGCCGCACCCCGCTCCCAAAAGCGCGGCGGCGCCGCAGAGTCACCTATCCCACCCAGCCGCACGCAGCGCCGACACCACCCGCGCCACCAGCGTGCCTTGCATCCGGTAGAGCATCTCGCTGCTAACCCGGACCACGACCCAGCCAAGGTCGGCGAGCGCGGCCAGTCGATCGATGTCGCGGGTTCGCTGCCTGGGGTCGGCCCAGTGCTGGGCGCCGTCGAATTCCACCCCTACCCGCCACCGCTCCCAGCCCATGTCGAGGCGGGCAACGAAGTCGCCGTATTCGTTGACGACGCGAAGCTGGGTCTGCGGCCTGGGCAGGCCACTCTCGAGCAACACCAGCCGCGTGCGACTCTCCGGTGGCGACTCGGCCCCGCCGTCGACTAACGCCAGCACCTCACGTAACCGGCGAGCCCCCCGGACGCGCGGATGCCGCGCCGCGACGGCTTCGACGTCGAGGTTGTTGACGTCTGTCGCATTGGCCAGCGCATCCAGCTGCGGCACCGCGACCCACGGCGCCGACCGCCTGCCGATGTCGAACGCCGTCCGAGCCGGACTCGTCACGGCAATGCCGTCGACGCTGACGATCTCGCCCGGCAACAGCACCGAGCCGTGCACCACGACCCGCTCGGGCGGACGGCGGTTGTCGTCGATCAACTCCACCGGCGCTCCCGGGTCGACCCATCGCGCCCCTAGCAGCGCGGCGGCCGACTGCCCGGCCACTACGTCTCGCCGCCTCGACCACAGCCATCCGGCACGCGCGCGTTGCGCCGCGTTCAGTTCGACACCACGCGGAACGTAGACGTCGGGGTACACGGCCGTGTAAAGCGTCCGCATCGCACGCTCGGGAATCGATTTGGCCTGTCGGGCTTCCGATCCTAAGTAGGGCCAGCGCATCTCCTCCATGCGCCGATGGTGCCGACCCGCACCGACAACCACACCGGCAAGCCGAAGCCCCTACCCACGGCTACCCACCCCGCCGGCCGAGCACCGAGTGCCCCCGCCCGTACGCCAGATAGATGACCACCCCGACCACCATCCAGACGACGAAGCGAATCCACGTCAGCAGGGTGAGGTTCAGCATCAGCCACACACACGCAAGGATCGCCGCGACCGGCAGCACAGGGACCCACGGCACCCGGAAGTTGCGATGCAGGTCGGGCCGCATTCGCCGCAGCACGATGACGCCCGCCGACACCAGCACGAAGGCGAACAGCGTGCCGACGTTGACCATTTCCTCGAGCTTGCCGATCGGGAACACCGAGGCGGCGACGGCGATCAACACCCCGACCAGGACCGTGATACGCACCGGGGTGCCGCGCGTTCCGGTGTGCGCCAACGGTCGCGGGAGCAGCCCGTCGCGCGACATCGCGAACAGCACCCGGGTCTGCCCGAGCATCAGCACGATGACCACGGTCGTCAGCCCGGCCAGCGCACCGATCGAGATCACCTCTGCAGCCCACGTGACCCCGTTGGCCTTGAACGCCGTGGCGAGGTTGGCGTGGCCGGCGTTGCTGTCCTTCAGCTGGGTGTAGCGCACCATCCCGGACAGCACGACAGCCACCGCGACATAGAGCACGGTGACGATCCCCAACGTGGCCAGAATGCCGCGCGGCACGTCGCGCTGCGGCTTCTTGGTCTCCTCCGCGGTGGTGGCGACGACGTCGAATCCGATGAAGGCGAAGAACACGATCGAGGCCCCGGCCAGCACCCCATACCAGCCGTAGGTACTGCCGCCCGCCCCGGTGATCAATGAGAACACGGACTGCTCGGCCTCCGAGGTGCTCGGCTGGGCCGGCGGCACGAACGGCCTGAAGTTTGCAACCTTGACGTAGAAAGCGCCGACGACGACCACCAGCACCACCACGGACACCTTGATCGCGGTGATCGCGGCGCTGACATTCGCCGACAGCTTGGTGCCCATCGCGAGCAGCGCGGTCAGTACGCAGATAATCAGCAACGCACCCCAGTCCAGCGTCACCGGACCGAGACGGGTTGTGCCGCCGGAGAATCCGAACACCGTACCGAGATAGGTCGACCAGCTCTTGGCCACCACCGCGGCACCGACCGCGAACTCCAGGATCAGATCCCACCCGATGACCCAGGCGACGAACTCGCCGAATGTCGCGTACGAGAACGTATATG
>JAFAWC010000310.1 GCA_019242135.1 Mycobacteriaceae bacterium
GACCCAACGTGTCCAGACCGCACGCCGGCGGGGTGGCGATCCCCTCGGTGAGCGGGACCTGGTTCGGCACCGCGTTGAACGGCGCGTAGTTGGGCTTCGAGGTGAACGCGTCGTACATCGGTGTGGCGGCCGCCACCTTCTCGTTCAGCGGCTGCGCGCCGAGGATCTGCTCGATCGTCCGGACCGCCGAGATCTGCGAGTAGTAGGTGTTGATCACCTTTCCGTGCTGCGCCCAGGGACTGATGACCTGGACCGGGGCGCGGTGGCCGTCGACATGGTCGGCGCCGTCCTGGCTGTCGTCTTCGAAGACGAAGATGGCGGTGTCCTTCCAGTACTTGCTATGTGAGATCGTGTCGACGATCTGACCAGTGGCGAGATCGTTGTCGGCCACCCCGGCCTCCGGGGTCGTCGGTCCACCCGTGTGATCGCTGGAGAGCCAGATCATGCTGAAGTTGGCAAGACCGTTCTGCTCGAAGTCCTGCTTCCAGATCTCGTAGCGGTAGATGTCGGGGATCGAGAGGTCGAACGGCGGGGACTGCGGGTCGGCGATCGCGTTCAGCGACGGGATCACCGAGCCGTAATTGCCCTTCAGGTCGGGCGAGGTCAACTGGGCAGGGTCACCACCGTTCTCGACGCTCTTGGCCGCGCAGTAGTACTGCTGCCATGTACCGGGCGGCTTGCCCTCCATGTACTCGAACTCGCCGTAGTTCTTGGCCCTCGCACCGGCGGACTCAACGGCGGTCCACAGGAAGCCCGAGCGCTGGTGCCCCAGCACGTCCTCCTCGGTGTCATAGCTGCGCGTGTACTCACCTGCGGACGACTCGGTGTATTCGGGGTTGTCGCCCTGCATCAGCCAGTTGTGACCCTCCGCAGAGTTGGTGCCGACGTCGTAGGTGTTGTCGTAGAGACCGAACTGCTTGGCGAGCGCCTGCTGGTTCGGCGTGACCTTCTGGCCGGCGGTGTTCGTGCCGAACTGTGCGAGTGTCGGATCGCCGTTGCCCTTACCGATGTCGCCGAACTGCTGGTCGTAGGTCCGGTTCTCCTTCACGATCAGGAAGACGTGCTTGATCGTGGACGGATCACCGATGCGCGTCGGGACGGGTACGGGCCGCGCCCCATGTCGGCCCCCGGCCTCGGTGACGCTGTGGGCGCCCCAGCCGTTCTGCGCGAACACGGTTGCCGTGAAGCGCGCGATCTCCCGGTCACTGGGAAGGGTGAACCGCGTCAGGGATGCCGTGGTGCTGTGCGTGTCGTGGCCGCTCACCGGGACGGTGCCCTGTCCCTTGTAGGTCGTGATCGCCGGGCCGCGCGCGTCGATGCCACGGGTGTTGGTGACGACGACCTGGCCGCCGACGGCCGCCACGTTGGCCGGGTAGTAGTCCGTCGGGAGCAGGCCGATGTAGCTCACCGGGTCCTCCGGCGTGCCGTCGTAGCGGTAGACCGCGACCGCATTCGCGCGCCCCAAGGTGACCAACAGGTGGCCGTCCGGGGTCAGGGCGATGCCGTCGGGCTCATACCCCACCGCGGACTCGGGCCATGGCTTGGTCTCGATGGTCTGCACGACCTGGTTCGTCGTCGTGTCGATGACCGAGACGGTGTCGCTGTTGGTGTTGGCGACGAACAGCGTGTTGTCGCTTCGATACATCGCGGTCGGGTGCAGGCCGACGGGGATGGATCCCGCCGGCGCCGACGGGTTTGCGGGATCGATGATGCTGACGGTTCCGGTCGTGGAGGTGCCGAGGTAGCCGTTCGCGGGCACCTGGGTCCCGTAGGAGGTCATGGTCGTGTCGCCGACCTGCGGTTGACGACCACCCTCGTTGCTCACGTAGAGCTTGCCGCCGACGAAAGTGAGCTCACGCGGAGCGATGCCGACGTTCCAGGTCTGCTCGATCGCGCCGGTGTTGGGGTCGAGCGCGTCGACGGTGTTCTGTCCGTTGATCGCGGCGTAAAGGGTGGACCCGTCGGGCGAGTACGTGGTCTGCCCCACCAGCGCGGAGTGGCCGTTCACCACCGGGATCGAGATGGTGGTCGGCGCGCCGAGCGTGCCGTCGGCATTGACCGGGAACCGGCTCAGGCCGTTCTTCTCCGGAAGCCAGAGGAACTTGCCGTCCGGCGAGTACGTCGGGCCTACCTGACCGACGGTGCCGTCGCTCAGCGTCTGATTGACCGCGGGTGCACTGCCGACCGTCCAGATGAGCTTGTAGCTCGACAGGTTGAAGATCTGTAGAACGACTGACTTGTCGGCGCTCGTGGCCGCGAGGAACCGTCCGTCCGGGCTGACCGTCGAGCCCATGAACTTGCCGAACTGAGTGACCAGACGGTCACCGATGGGCTTGATGATCTGGTCGTCTGAGACCTGGATCCCATTCGGGTACTGGGTGCCGACCTGGTTGTCGCCGAATACCTGTGTCGACGCGTACGCGAGCCCGGAGCCGACCAGGACGGTAACTGTGATGCCGAATGCGACCGTGCGGAGCCGGTGGCCAGCCCCGCCGAAGATTCCGAGACGGTGTGTCGAAGCTCGCCGGCGACGTCGTGTGACATGGAAGCCTGCGCCGACGCGAGTCGGCCCACGGGATTTGAGCATCAGCAACCGCCTTGGTTCGCGGGACCTGGAACGGGACGGGATCCTGCACCACGCGGTCGGCGCATGTGTGACCTGGTCGTGAACCAGGCGTGTCGTCGCAGTGAATTCGAAGCGCCCTCGGCACACCGGGCGGCGCCGCCTCGGCCGCCGGGCGGGCTACCGGCCCGCCGGCATCCTTCAGCGCTCGATCGACTCGCGGACCAGGCCGCGCCGGTGGGCCAGCGCGGCCGCCTCCACCCGCGTGGCCACTCCAAGCTTGGCGAGAATGTTCGAGACGTGGACGCTGGCCGTCTTGCGCGAGATGACCAGCTGTTCGGCGATCTGGGTATTGGACAGCCCGTCCGCGACCAGGCGTAGCACCTCGACCTCCCGCGCGGTCAACCCGAGGCGCTCGAGCTCGTCGGGCTCGTGCGCTGCGGCCGGCTCTGGCGCGGCGTCGCCGTTGACGGAGAGACGTGCGCGCCGGATCAAGGCCTGAACCTCCTCCAGCACCGGGACGGCGCCCATCATCTGCGTCAGCTCGAGTGCCTCT
>JAFAWC010000344.1 GCA_019242135.1 Mycobacteriaceae bacterium
CCGTGTCGAGTGTCGGCGGCGAACTGCTGGTCTCCCACCTGGATTTCTTGCGGTGAGAGTTCATGGGATGAGAAACGCCTGGCGCGTGTTGGCCTTCGACATCGTCGCCCCACTCGGGGCGGCCGCGGCGCTGCTGATGATCGGTTACGCGCTGGACTGGCGGGTCTGGTGGGTGGCGGTGTGCTCGGTGCTCTGCACGCTGATCGCCGAGGGCATGGCGGTCAACTTTGTGCTGTTTCGGCGCGACAGGGTGACGGCCGGCACCGACGACGACGGGCCGGGCCTGCGGCTGGCCGTGGTCGGCTTCACCACCGCGGCGCTGGTCGCGGCGGTGCTGGTCGGCTACACGCACTGGACTCAACCCGACCGTGAGCTCACCAACAGCATGGGCGAAGTGGTGCGGCTCGCGACCGGGGTCTCGGAGGCCACCGCGACGTTCTCCCCGCTGGATCCGAACTCTTCGATCGACAAGGCTGCGGCGATGATGGATCCCGAGCAAGGCGCCGCCTACAAGAACGCATTTGCCAAGACCGCGGCCGATCTGGCAGCGAAAAACATTAGCGCCCAAGCGCATACGATTTCTGCCGGCGTGGAAGCGATCGGACCCGACGCGGCCAGCGTCGCAGTGGTGATGCGCGCCATTCAGTCCAAGCCCAACAGTCCGGCCGAGACGGCGGTGCTGGCGCTGCGCGTCACCCTGTCGAAAAAAGATGGCCGCTGGCTGGTGTTCGACGTGACACCGATCAACCCGTCGAACGAGGGCACCCCGTAACGCTCACAGCAGCCGAGCGTGCTCCACCTTCAAGCAGCGGTCCATCACCACCGCCAGTCCTGCTGCCTGTGCGTCGAGCGCCAACTGCTCATCCCACAAGCCCTGTTGCAGCCAGATGCTCTTCGCGCCGACGGCGACCGCCTGTCCCAGCACCGATCGCAGCTGATCGGGGCGCCGAAAGACATCCACCATGTCCGGTACGACCGGCAGCGCCGCCAGGTCCGGATATGCCGGGCAGCCGTCCAGTTCGCCGATCAACGGGTTGACCGGATACAGCGTCCATCCGGTGTTGGAGCGCAGATAGTGGTAGACGCCGTTGCTGGGTCGCATCGGATCGGGGGAGACCCCGACCACCGCGACGGTGCGCGTCTCGTTGAGCAGCTCGCGCAGTGCATCATCGTCGGGCTCGGTCCACATGCGGTCATCGTATGGGCGGGCTGGCGCACGCCGGTGATCAGTCCTGGCGGGTGGTGCGCTGCGCCCTCATCTTCGCGAATCGGTCGGAAAGCCGGCGCATCCGGACCATCTGGGCCGCCGACGGGCTGACGTCGCCGGCCAGGAATGCCGCGAGCTCGTCGCCGGTCACGCCGATACGTGATGCGAATTCACGGGCGGCGAGCCCGGAGCGGTCGATCAACCCGTGAATCTGGCGCGCGACTTCCGCGCATTCGTCGGCTTGTAGCTGCGCTCTGGAGCGGATCAGCACCTCGTTCAAGGCCTTCGCGATACCCGGCGACGGTGTGTTCTCGAGCACCTCTTCGACCTGGCGCGCCGTCCGGCCGAACGGGTCGCGTTTGAGTGCCACCACGATGCGCTGCCACACCGCCAAGTCGCCGCTTTCCACCGCCTGCCGAATCGCGGCGGTGGGCCAAAACTCGACGGGTTTGTTGCCGTACGCGGCCAGCGGCGATTGCCCGGCGGCCGGCAAGCGGACGGTGGGTGCGGCGTTGTCATGTGCATCGACAGCCAACGTCACCTCGCCTCCTCCAGCATCGCCACCGCCACTGACAGGCAGCGCTGTTTGACCTGCGCCCAGTCGACGTCCGGATCGACCTCATCGTCCGACGGCCGCGGCTCGGCGAGTCTGCACACGAGTTGGCTGGCAACCCATTGTGTCCTGGGCTGCTGACCACAGTAATACTGATCCATCCCGGCCAGCACCAACGCGGCGGTGCGAGTGTCCATCGTCTGGACCAGCTCAGCAAACTCAGCGTAATCCCGGGTGCTGTTGCGGCACATCAACAGGTAGCTCTTCAGCCTGAGGGTTTCCGCCCCAGTGGGGATTTGCAGGCGGTCCCCGGTCGGCAACTGAACGCTGGTGGTTTCCACCGGGCTGCTGCGCTCGACCGGCGCCACGGCGCCGTGCGGATCCATCTGCAGCGCGTCCAGGGCGACGGTCAGCCTGCCCCGCCACACCGTGACCGGATGCACGCCACGGCCCGACCACGGCATCTTCCTGCGGCTGCCGCGGTTGCCCGGGAACGGCAACGAGCCGTGCGGGCGCCGGGCGGCACCGGATTGACCGTTACCGGTCGCCGCGGTGCGGGCATCCGCCGGTTCGCCGTCGCGGCGGCCGCACCCGCTGAACGCCAACGGGTCGGCCACAGTGATCGCGTTGGGCGCCAGGTCTTTGAGCTTGGCCGCGGACTTGACCACCATCCGCATGTCGGAGCTCGGCGCCCCGAGCGCCGAGATGTCGTCGGGGATGAGCACGACATCGCCGATGTCGATCTTGGGCAGCGGCCGTTCGAAGTCGACCGACGGCAGGATGCGGTCCAGCCACCGCGGCAGCCACCAGTTCCACTGGTCGAACATCGCCATCAGCGCCGGCACCAGCACCAATCGCACCACGGTGGCGTCCACCGCGATCGCTACCGCACACGCGACGCCGATCTCGGCTACCAACGGCATACCCGCGAACGCGAACCCAACGTAGACCGCGATCATGATCAGCGCTGCGCTGGTGATGGTGCGCGCACTGGTGCTGACCCCCCACGACACCGCGTCACGGGTGTTGCTGGTCTGCAGGAAACGCTCCCTGATACGGGTGAGCAGGAAGATCTCGTAATCCATCGACAGACCGAACGTGATCGCGAGCACCAGGGGCGGCACCGAGCTGTCAAGCGACGAGATGGGTTGGAAACCAAGGTCTTTCAACCAGCCCCACTGGAAGACCATGACAATGCTGCCGTAGGCCGCGGCCACCGAGAGCACGGTCATCAGCACGCCTTTGAACGCCAGGAACACCGACCGGATCGAGATCAGCAGCATCACGAACGCGATCGTCGACACGAACAGGAACACCCACGGCTGGGTCTGTTCGACTCGGTTGTCGAAGTCCTTGATCAGCGCAGTCGGCCCGCCGATGTCGATGTGGGCGTTCTGGGCGCCCGCGACCTGCGGCAGCCGGCTGCGCATCCAGGCGATGGTGTCGCGGGCGGACATGTCCTCCGGATCTACCGACAACACAGCCGACAGCAGTGCGCTGCGGTTGTCGTCGGCGAAGGTCGGCGGCTGCACCGTGACGATGTTCGGCGCCTCCCGCATCCGCATCGCGATCGCGTCGAGGACCTGCGTGTGCTCCGGGCTGGACGCTCCCGAAACCGAGGGCTCGCCGGGGAACGAGACCAATACCCGGATCGGCCCGAGGGCACCGGGGCCAAGCGCCTGAGCCGCCGCGCTGACGCCGCCGCGGATCTCATGTGTCGGCGGGAACTGGCGCTGCATGCTGTTCGACAGCGTCATCGACAGCGTCGGGGCCGCCAGCGCCAGAAGCAGCAGCGAGGCCCCCAGCGCCGAGGCCCACGGCCTAAGCATCACCCAGCCGATCCAGCGCGTCCAGAACGGCGATTGGGTGGTTTCCGGACCTCGCGACCAGTGCAGCAGCTGCGATCGCCTGGCCGCGGCTCGCCCGAAGGTCGCCAACACGGCGGGAATCAACGTGATCGACGTCAGCACCGCGACCGCGACGGTGAGCACCGCGCCGGTGGCCATGGAGCGCAGCACCGGAGTGTTGATCAAGTAGATACCGGTGAGCGACGCGATCACGGTGAGGCCCGACAGCAGCACCGCGAGGCCGGAAGTGGCCATCGCGGCATCGGTGGCCTGCTTCGAGTCACGTCCCGCCCGCAGCTCCTCCCGGTAGCGCATGAGGATGAACAGCGAATAGTCCACGGCCAGTGCGATTCCGAACATCGACACCGTCGGCGTGACGAACACCGACATCGTCATGTGCATCGACAGCAGGAAAACCAGGCCCATCGATACCGTGACCGTGAGGATGCCGAGGATCAGCGGCATCGCCGCCGCGGCCAGCGAGCCGAACACCGCGAGCAAGACGACCAGGATGATCGGCAGGTTCCACCGCTCAGCCTCGGCGATGTCCTTCTTGGTGTTCGCCTGTGCCGCCGCGCCGAGCGCCCCCTGACCGATGACATACAGGTCGACCCGTCCGTTGTCGAGCTGTCCCGGCTGGTCGCCGTGGATGCCGATTTTGCTGCGCAGCTGTTTGGCAACGTCGACGGCGCCGGAGTTGTGGAACCCCAACTTCAGTGAGATGACGTACGGCCGGTCGGCCCGCGGCGGTGGTTGCACCGGGTTCGGCGGCACCGACACACTGGGAACCTCGGCGGCCTTCTTGTTCAGCAGGTCCACCGCGGCGACCATGTCCTCGGCGGTCGCGCCGGGTCGTGGCGCGGCGACCAGCGCAAGCGGCGACGCGCCCTGGTCGGGAAAGTGCGTTTCGAGCTGGCGCTGCACCCGCAACGATTGCGAGCCGGCAACCTCGAAGCCGCCGCCGGTCAGGTTGTTGGACTCGTGCAACGAGACCAACACGGCGGGCACAAGCAAGAGCAGCCAGGTGATGAACACGGCCCAGCGGTAGCGGCGCAGGTTGCTACTCAAGCGCATCATGAACTGCTGGATGTCGGTCCCCGCTTTCTCCCGGCGTCGTGAGCCTACAGCAGCAAGCTGTTGGGTTCATGGCTGTTGAGCTGGCATTCGGCACACTTGAGCGGCGCCGCGGGCGGTGAGCCGACCGCATCCGGTCGGCGGGTTTGGACCGCTCAATTGGCGATCCGGCGCCACCGGATGGCAGCATGTGAGTCGGCCGTTTGCTGGCGGCGCAGCTTCGGGCGATGGGCTTTGGCGTCCTGGCGCCGGATCGTCCGCATATTCTCAGGAGTATCCATGATCGCGATCATCGCCGTGACCACCCCGGCCGTGCGCCGCGTTCTTTCCGGCGTGTTCGCGACATGCCTGGTGGGTGGGGCCGCAATGGCCATTCCGTCGGCAACTGCCGCGAACGACCCGTGCGCCGCGAGCGAGATCGCCCGCACTATCGGTTCGGTGGCGACCAACACCGGCAACTACCTGGACGCCCATCCGGAAACCAACTCGGCGCTCACTGCCGCGGCAGCGCAGCCAGGCCCGCAGGCGCTCGCTGCGCTCAAGACCTACTTCGATTCCAACGCGCAGGCCAGCAAGGACCTCCAGGGTCTGCAGCAGCCGCTTCAAAGCCTGTCCGGCCGATGCAAGCTGCCGATCACCCTGCCGCAGATCCTGCAGTTCATGCAGGCCGCGCAGAACGGCCAAGGGGTCGGGGCGGTCAGCCCGGGAACGTTGAACGCCGGCGCGCCGGTCGCTGGCTCCGGAGTGGGATGTCGCCGCCCGGCGGCTCCGGACGAGAGGTTTTCCGCAACTCGTTTACCCCTGGGCAACAATCTGCGCACTAATTCTGCTTAGCTTCACTATGTCGGTAACCACCACGGGTTACGACGGTTCGCTCGAAACGTGACGAAGGAGCTGTTTGATGTTGCACTCCGGCCGTACCGCACGCCGCGCGGTCGCAGGCGCGATAGGTGCAGGTGCGATCACCAGCGCGATGCTGTTCGGCGCCATTCCGTGCGCGCTCGCCGACCCGCCACCCAACTGCACGGCGGCTGATCTCGCGGGTGTCGCATCCGGGGTCGCGGCGTCCACCTCGGCCTACCTCTTCACGCATCCGGACGTGAACAACTTCTTCACCGGTCTCAAGGGACGGCCCAGGAGCCAGATCCGTGACGACGTCCAAAACTACCTGAACGCCAACCCCGAGGTGAAGAGCGACCTGCAGAACATCCGCCAGCCGCTCGTGGACCTGAAGAGCCGCTGCCAGTAACTGTCTAGTGCCTGCCGAGCTGGGGGCACCGCCCGCTGACGATCTGCCTGCGAGAGGCGGCGGCGCGGGACCTCTCGTGTTGATGGTCGACGACGACCCCGATGTGCGCACATCCGTCGCACGCGGGTTGCGGCACTGGGGTTTCGACGTGCGGGTCGCGGCGACCGGCAAGGAAGCCTTGCGGCTGCTGTCGAGCGAGTCGCACGACGCACTCGTGCTCGACGTGCAGATGCCCGAACTGGACGGGGTCGCGGTGGTGACGGCACTTCGCGCGCTCGGCAACGACATCCCGATCTGCGTGCTGTCGGCTCGTGACACGGTCAACGACCGCATCGCGGGCCTGGAAGCCGGCGCCGACGACTACCTGACCAA
>JAFAWC010000611.1 GCA_019242135.1 Mycobacteriaceae bacterium
GGCAGCACACCCAGCTTGATCTCCGGCTGGCCGAATCTGGCGGTGTCGGCGGCGATCAACACGTCACACATCATCGCCAGCTCGCACCCGCCGCCCAGGGCATACCCGGAGACCGCGGCGATGGTGGGCGTGCGTACCGCGGCAAACTTCGCCCACGCGCCGAAGTAGTCGGAGGAGAACACGTCGGCGAACGACAATGCCGACATCTCCTTGATGTCGGCGCCGGCCGCGAAGGCCTTGGCCGACCCGGTGAGGACGATCGCACCGACACCGGAATCAGCATCGAGTTCGGCTGCGGCCGTAGTGACTTCGTTCATGACCTGGGCATTGAGCGCGTTGAGGGCTTCCGGTCGGTTCAACGTGATCGTCGCAACGCGGTCTTGGCGGTCGACCAGGATCGTCTGATAGCTCATCGGCACTTCCCTTCTAGAACGACAGATCATTCTCAACGGGCGCGAAGAACGCCTCGACGTCGGCAGCATCGACAGCTGATACAGATGACGGCGACCACCGTGGGTTGCGGTCTTTGTCGATGACTTGGGCGCGGATTCCCTCCGCCAGGTCGGGTGAACGAAGCGTCGCACATGACACTCGATACTCTTGGCGCAGAACGTCTTCCAGTGTTTGGAGCCGGGCTGCGCGCCGAACAGCTTGCAGTGCCACCGCGAGCGAGGTGGGGGAGCGGGTTGCGATGAGATTGGCCGCGTCGTTGGCGGGCCCCGCGTCGTGTCCGCGCAGGGCGGCGAGGATGTCGGCGACGGTCTCGCCGTCATAGCATTCGTCGATCCACGTTCGTTGCGTGACAAGTTCGCTGGTCGGCGCTGCGACGGTATGGCGCTCCAGCGCAGCCTCCACGCCGTCGTCGACGACGGATTTACTAAAGTCCTCGAGCGCCTGGTGGGGGACGTAGTGGTCGGCGAAACCCAGGGCGATCGCGTCGGAGCCGGAGAACGGCGCACCGGTGAGCGCCGCGTGCAGGCCCACCCGGCCGGGTGCCCGCGACAAGATGTAGGTGCCGCCGACGTCTGGGACGAAGCCGATGCCGACCTCGGGCATTGCCATCTTGGTCGTGTCGGTCACGACACGGACGCCGGCGTGCGCCCCGACGCCGACGCCGCCACCCATCACGATGCCGTCCATGAGTGCGATGTAGGGCTTTCGATAGCGGGCGATATAGCCGTTCAGGAGGTATTCGTCTCGCCAGAACTGCCTGGCTTCCACGCCGTCGGCACGGGCGCTGTGGTAGATCGCCACGATGTCTCCACCGGCGCACATCCCGCGCTCGCCCGCGCCGGAGAGCACGACGGCGCGCACGTCGTCGTCTTGTTCCCAGTCGCGCAGCACCGAGTGGATGGTGTTGACCATCGAGTGCGTCAGCGAGTTGATCGCCTTGGGTCGGTTGAGAATCAGAAAACGTACGCCGTCGGCGGCCCGAGTCACGACCTCGTCGGATTCAGCGGTCACGGAACAGCAATCTAGATCGTCTCCCGCTCCTCGGCCGCCCGCGGGTATGGTTTTACCTCGGAAGATGACAACCGGGAACCCAAATCGGACCGTCGAACGTTAGACGAGTGTTCTCGGCAACCACATGGAGAGGAACCGACGGTGCGGGAGACCAGTAATCCGGTATTTCGTTCGCTGCCTCGGCAGCAGGGCGGGTACGCGCAGTTCGGCACCGGTTATGCCGCCGGTGGGCAGCAGGTTTACCAGGGCTATCAGACCGAGCCCTACGTGCAGCGGGGTGTTTCGCGTCCGCTGACCATCGACGACGTCGTCACCAAGACCGGCATCACCTTGGGGGTGCTGTCGCTCGTCGCCGTCGTGTCGTACTTCCTGGTCGCCGCCAACCCCGTGCTGGCAGGCCCGCTCACGCTCATCGGCACGCTCGGCGGCCTGGGCCTCGTGCTGTTTGCCGTGTTTGCTCGCAAGCAGGACAGCCCGGCGATCGTGCTGAGCTACGCCGCCTTGGAGGGATTGGTGCTCGGCGCGATTTCGTTCCTGGTCGCGCATTTCATGGTCTCCGGTGTCAGTGCCGGTGCGCTGATCAGCCAGGCGATCGTGGGCACCTTGGGGGTGTTTTTCGGCACCCTCGTCGTCTACAAGACGGGTGCGATCCGTGTGACGCCCAAGCTCACCCGCTTCTTGGTCGCCGCCGCCTTCGGCGCGCTTTTGCTCATGCTGGTCAATCTGGTGGTCGGCTTGTTCACGCACAGCGCCGGACCGCTGCGCGACGGTGGCCCGGTGGCGATTCTTTTCTCGATCCTGATGATCTGCCTGGGAGCCTTCTTCTTCCTGAGGGACTTCGACCAGGCCGACCAGATGATCCGTGCCGGGGCGCCCGAGAAGGCCGCGTGGGCCATCGCGTTGGGTCTGACGGTCACCCTCGTCTGGGTGTACCTCGAGATCCTGCGCCTGCTCAGTTACTTCCAGAGCCGCTAACCACCGCGCTCGAACGGAAAGGCCCGGCATGTCATGGTGCCGGGCCTTTCGAAACCGTGGAAGCACTCAGGACAGGCGTTCCACGATCATCGCCATTCCCTGGCCGCCACCGACGCACATGGTCTCGAGGCCGAACGTCTTGTCATAGGTCTGCAAGTTGTTCAGCAAGGTGGCGGTGATGCGCGCGCCGGTCATCCCGAATGGATGGCCGAGCGCGATCGCCCCTCCGGAGACGTTCAACGCGTCTTCGTCGATGCCCAGTTCTCGCGCAGAGCCGAGTACCTGTACGGCGAACGCCTCGTTGATCTCAAAGAGGTCAATGTCGCTGATCGACATGCCCGCGTTGG
>JAFAWC010000620.1 GCA_019242135.1 Mycobacteriaceae bacterium
GGCTGAACTTCAAGCCCTACCAGGGTCTTCCGCCGCTGCAGCCGGGCAGTGCCACGGTGGCGCCCTACTACTTCGATTGGATCCGGCACTCGGCGCGCGACGAGTTCTGGAGGCAGTGGAGCATCCGGGACCGCTATTGGGCCGTGAAAGTCCCGGTGCTCGACGTGGAAGGGTGGTATGACGCATTTCTGGCGGGCGGAATCGAGAACTTCACCGGCGTGGCCGCTCACGGCGGCAGCGCACCGGCCCGCAGCAATCAGCGCCTGGTCATCGGTCCGTGGGATCACGTCAACTGGGGCCGGGACGGTTCCCAGCCGGCTCCGCTGCTGAGAGACATTGGCGCCGTGGGCAACAGCCCGATCAACGAGCTGATGCTGGCCTGGTTTGACCACTTCCTCAAAGGCGACGCCAACGGTGTCTCGGATCAGCCCCGCGTCGACTACTTCCTGATGGGCGCCGACAGGTGGAAGTCGGCGCCGGGTTGGCCGTTACCGCAGACCGTTTGGACCCGCTACTACCTCAGCGGTAGCGGTGGGCTGCCCGACCGCACCGGCGCGCTGACGGCGGCGCCGCCGCCGCCGGCGCAGTCCACGCCCGACGTGTACACCTACGATCCTGCCGATCCGGCGCCGAGCATCGGCGGCCATTCCTGCTGCGGTGCCCTGACCGGGCCACAGGGCCCCTACGACCAGACACCCGTCGAACAGCGCTCAGATGTGCTGGTGTACAGCAGCGCACCGCTGTCAGCCGACACCGAGATCACCGGCCCGGTCAGCGTCGACCTGTGGGCGACGACGACCGCGCCCGACACCGACTTCACCGCCAAGCTGGCCGTGGTCACCCGCGACGGGCAGGTCATCAACCTCAACAACGGCATCCTGCGCACGGTGTTTCGCGACTCGCTAGCCTCGCCGCAGCCCACCGTGCCCGGCCAGCCGCAGCAGTATCACATCGCCGTGTGGCCGACCAGCTATCTGTTCCGCGCGGGCGACGCGTTCCGGCTGGAGATCTCCAGCAGCGACTACCCCCAGTTCGCGCCCAACCCGAACACCGGCCAACCGTTCGGGCAAAGCGCCGACATGCGGCCGGCAACCCAGACGATCCTGCACGATCCGGTACATCCGTCCAGTGTCGTGCTGCCGATCATTCCCGGCGCGGACCCCGGATCTGATTCGTTCCCAATAGAACCCGGCCGCGGCCGCACCTCAGGATGAGGCGTACGCCACCATCGGCTCGATGGCTGCCTGGCCGTTGGGCGGAGTGATCGTCAGGGCGTCGGACCGGATCTGATAGCGGGTTCCGTCCGTCGGGTTGGTCACGTCGAAGCCGCCGGATGAGCGCACCGCGTTGGCGAGTTCGATACTCGCGTTGTCACTGAGACGCAGACCGCGGTAGTAGTAGCTGCCGGCCTGGGTCCGGCACACGACCAGCACCGACTTGGCGGTGCGCGCCAGCACGGCCGGCTGACTACCCGGGTCGCACCGCGCGGCCGGGTAGCCGATGAATCCGAGGTCATCTGTCCCGGGCAGCGTGATTGCCGGAGTGTTCGAGGAGGTCGACGAGAACGTCCCCGTCGTCTCGGTCGTGGTCTCGACACTCGTCGTCGGGGCGACCGGCGCCGTCGCCTGTCCGGTGCCGCCCGGTCCGCGGCTCTGCCCCACGATCAGCCACAGCGCCGCCACCACCGCAGCCGCCAGCACCGCCGCCGCGGCGACGGCCAGGACCATCTGGCCACGGCCGAAACCGGTTCGCACGCCAGGAGTCTGGCGCGGGGCAAAATCGGGGGGACCACCCGGGGGAACATTGGGCGGAATATGAGCTGGCTGCCACCCGGGCCGGTTCGCGTGCGCTCCACGCACGGTCGGGGCCTGCGGCGATGCCGCCGCGCTGGCCGCCCGAGCCAGCTCGCCGGCCGACGCGAACCGCAACTCGGGCCGCTTCTCCATGCCGCGCGCGATCACGTCGTCGAATGCCGGGTTCAGTCCCGGCCGCGCGACACTGGGCCGCGGGGGCGGCCACATCAGGTGCGCGGCCATCATCTGGGTCATGTCCCCCGGCGGAAACGGTCTCGCGCCGGTCAGGCATTCGTAGAGGACGCAGGTGAGCGAGTACACGTCGGCTGCCGGCCCAATCGGTGCGCCGGTGAACCGTTCCGGCGCCATGTATGCCAGCGAGCCGATCGCCGACCCTGCGCTGGTCAGTCCGGTGTCGCCGCCGAAGTGGGCGATGCCGAAGTCGACCAGGTAGGCGAAGTCGCTCGGGGTGAGCAGGATGTTTTCCGGCTTGATGTCCCGGTGCACCAACCCGGCGGAGTGCGCGGCGTCGAGGGCACCCGCCACCTGCGCCACGATCGCCGCCGCGCGAACCGGGCTGAACGGCCCGTGATTTCCGATGACGGTGTTGACGTCGCAGCCCTCGACCAACCGCATGTCGATGTAGAGCACGCCGTTGATTTCGCCCCAGTCGTGCACCGGGATGACGTGCGGTTCGGCCAGCCGCGCGGCGATCCGCGATTCGCGGCGGAACCGCTCCTGGAAGCCGGCTCCCGTAGCAAGCTCCGGACGCAGCAGTTTGAGCGCCACCACCCGGTCTCGGGTGGTGTCGAGAGCCTCGTAGACCTCACCCATGCCCCCGGCGCCGAGCAGCGATCGGATCTCATAGGGTCCGAACATCGTGCCGACGCGCGGGCTGCCGCGCTCTGCCACCATCGCGTAATCCTGTCAGCCCACCCGTACTGCGACCGCTCACATGCGGAACCCGCCGGTCACCGACCTCGGCAACCCCGACCCCCCCGGCGCCGAGCAACGTCCACACTAGTCGCTTCCCGATCAAGATCAACCCGGCGAAGGTGGTTATTGTTCCGGCATGACCGGTTACCAGGCGATCGTCCTCGAGCAAGAAGGGCCCATCGCCCGCGTCACTTTGAATCGCCCTGATGCCGCCAACGCGATGAACCACACGATGCTGCATGAGCTTGCGGACGCGGCCATGCGCTGCGATCACGCCGCGACCAAAGCCGTGGTTCTCACCGGTGCTGGGCGATTCTTCAGCGCCGGGGGAGACCTCAGGGCGATGGCGTCGTCACCGAGCACCCGCGGCCAGTATGTGAAGTCCATGGCCGACGATCTGCACCGCGCGATCTCCACCTTCGCGCGGATGGATGCGGTGTTGATCACCGCGGTCAACGGCGTCGCGGCCGGAGCGGGTTTTTCTCTGGCGGTCACCGGTGATCTGGTACTTGCGGCGGAGTCGGCGTCGTTCACGATGGCCTACACCGCAGCCGGTTTGAGCCCTGACGGCAGTTCGTCTTTTTACCTGCCCCGGCTCGTGGGTGTGCGCAAGACGCACGAGCTGATGTTGACGAATCGAACGCTGTCCGCCACCGAGGCGTTGCAGTGGGGGTTGGTGACAGAACTCGTCGACCCGGCCGGTCTGGCCGCCCGCGCGAACGAACTGGCGGAGAAGATCGCTTCTGGCGCAAAGCAATCGGCGTCCGCAGTGAAAAAGTTGGTGTTGATGTCGTTTGCCAACGGCCTCGAGGAACAGATGGCGTTGGAGGGCCGGCTCATCGCCGAATGCGCCGATACCAGCGACGGAACCGAGGGGATCGACGCGTTTCTCGAGAAACGCCGGCCCCGGTTCGCGGACTAGATCGGCAACAGCGTCCACGCGTTCAGTCGAGGATCCCAGACCGGCTTCAACTGCGGATCCCACGACGGCGGCGACGGCGGCGGGGGCGCCCACGGCGGCGCCCACGGCTGCGCATAGGTCGGCGCTACTTGATACCAGGCCGGCACCGCCGGCGGGGGATCGCACAATCTTTCCATCGGATCCCATGTCCGGCCGCCGTCGCATTCCGCCGAACTCACTGCCGGCGTCGCCACCGCGGCGACCGTCATTCCGACCGTCAGCCCCGCGATGCCCATCAGATGACGAACCTTGCCCATCGCTGCAGTCTATGCCGTCGAGACGGGATCAAGTTTGCCATTCCGGTTTCCGGCCACCCCCTCACTGTGGTCCAGTGGTAGCAAACTTGCTTGCACGTAGGAGAGATGATGATTCGCACTGCCATCGTGGCCGGTCTGCTCGGACTCCCTTTGCTCACCGCCGCGCCGGCACTGGCCGACTCGGGCCCTTCCAGTAGTTTCGGCTGTGCCCCGTGCACCGCGTTCGCGCAGGACACCATCTCCAATTACCTTCTGCTGCCGTCGACCGCGGCGAACAACTACGCCGCGTTGCCGGTGACGACATTCGAGAACTACGCGGCGTTTCCGACGACCACGGCCGGCAACTACGGTTCGTTCCTGCCGAACACGGAGAGCAACTACGCGTCGCTGGGCTCGGACACAATCAGCAACTGGACGTCGCTTCCGCAGAACACCCTCAAGCACCTAGGCCTCGGCTAAGCGGGTTATCGCACCGTTCGACGCAGCAAATCCGCACGTTCGACGCGGGTTATCCGCACCGTTCGACGTCGAATTCGCGCGGCACCGCCGCGACGTGGCCGCCCCAGCGTCGCCGCCTGATCGCCGCCCTCGACGGCAGCCTGCGGACGACTCCGTGACCGGCACGGACGGCGTGCACGACGCGCTGCGCGCGCGCCGGCGCTGCGCCGATGAACTCGTCGATTCCGGTCGCGTCAGTGAACTCCTCGACGCCGGTCGCGCCGATGAACTCGTCGATCAGCTCGGTCACGGCGGTGGGGCGTTCGATCTGCGGGTGGTGCCAGACCCCGGGCAGGATGTGCAGGCGGCTGTTCGGCAGCGCCTCGTGCGCGGCGTGGGCGTGAGCGACCGGGATCACGCGGTCCTGGTCGCCGCTGATGATCATCGCCGGCAGATCCGCGTTGAAATGCAGGCGATTCAGCGCGCAGACCGCTTGACCGCGGTGATCGACGACCGATCGCAGTGTGCGCAGGAACGCCTGGCGGTTGTCGCGGTTTGACAGCGCCGCGTGGGCACGCCAGGTCTCGCTGAACCGGGTCACCTCGCGATCCGTCTGCCGCCATGCCCGCAGCGCGTTGCCGGCGGTGATCGCCGGTCGCGATGCGATAAGCGGCAATACCAGCTCCGCGCCGGGCAGCGACAGCAGCTTCAACAGCCGGCCGACTTCGCTGCCCAACCCGCCGCTGCTGATCAGCACCAGCCGTCGGCAGTAGGTGCGGTGCTGGTGGGCGAACTGTAAGGCCACCCCTCCGCCGAGGGAGTGACCGATCACGGTGGCCTTTTCGACGCCGAGCGCGTCGAGGAAGTCACGCAGCCACACGGCGAACGCGCCCAGCGAGTAGTCGCCCCGCGGCTTGTCGGATTGGCCGTGACCGAGCAGGTCCGGTGCGATGACGCGATACTTCTTCGACAGCGCGGGCACCACCGAGCGCCAGCTCGCGGAGCTACCGCCCATACCGTGGATCAGCAGCAACACCTCACCGGCGCCCTCGTCGCGGTATGCGACCCGGTCGCCGTGCAACATCATCGTCCGGTTGGTCATGTCGCCCGCTTCCTCACCGCTGGGCGTTCCGGTGGTCATTGCCGATTCCTCACTGCTGGTCTCACGTTGTGAAGCGAGTTTGTGAGCAAGGCCTTGGAGGTTTCTAAACACACCGCTGCTCAGCGCCGATTTGCGATGTTGGCCGCCATTGTGACCTGCCGGATCGTACGATTCGTGCCGTGGCCACCCCGAACACCCGGGCTACCGACGACGATCGCAACGACACCTGCCAGGTGCTGGACACGGCCCTGAGCGAGGGCCAGCTGTCGATGGAGGAGCACCGCGAGCGGGTCAGTGCGGCAACCAGCGCCACCACCCTGGGCGATCTGCAATCGCTGGTATCCGATCTGCAGGTGCACCGGGTCCCTGCCCAGCTGCAGAAGCTGAAGTCGCCCGGCGGCGGGTGGGGCATGCGGATCGCGGTGGCCGCGGTGCTGGTGCTGCTGGGTGTCGGTATCGCGTGGGGGCTGTTCGGCAATAAGTCGTCGCCGTCGATGAGCCCCTTCACCCGGGGCACCACCACCAGCAGCCGCACGACGACGAGCGCACCACCGCAGGCGCAGCAGGACCTGCTGTCGCTGGGCGGGCTGACCGGTTTCCTGGCGCAGATGCGCAAGCAGTTCGGCGACACGATGGGCTACGAGCTGACGGTCTGGTCGCAGCGGGCGGCGTTATTCCGTCCCGACTCGGCAAACCCTCACAAGACTGTGAACTGGGCTTACACCGTCGATCCGCAGATTCCGGCCGCTCAGCGTGGCATGTGGATGAACACCGGCGACTGGCCGATGCCGCCCGACACGGCGCTGGGCGACCTCAGCAAGTTCAACGTGCAGGAAGTCCTCGGCGTCGTGCGCGCGGCGCCGCAAACCCTCAACGTCAGCAACCCGACCGAGACGTACCTGATCATCGACTCGGCGAACGACGGCAGCCTGGCCCTGGCCATCCACGTGTCCGACGGCACCAACAGCGGATATCTCGATCTCGCCGCAGACGGCACCGTCGGGCAGATCCACCCCGCCGACTCTTGATCCGCGACACTGCAACCGCGGCGCCGACACGCCGGATAACGTCTGCCCTGACTGCAATCTCGGCGCAGTTGCCCCCGTCCAAACCCCTCACCACGCCACCGGCAGTTCGACG
>JAFAWC010000658.1 GCA_019242135.1 Mycobacteriaceae bacterium
GCCAGTCGGGGCTGCGTGATTCGTGGGCGCACTTCAGAACACCCGTACCTGGCCCTCGAGTGCCGGAACCGTCTCCGGAAGGTGATAGGTCTTGATGCCGTTGCGGAACATGACCGCCTCGCGGGCCGATTCCGGCAAGTGCTTGACCAGCCAACGCGGGTCGTCGTAGGTCCAGTGCGGGTAGTCCGACGAGAACAGCAGGATCTTGTCGCACTCCATCCACTGCAGCACCCGGGTCAACTCCGTCTTGTCCTCCGGATAGTCCAGTGGCTGAGTGGTGAACTTGATGTGGTCCTTCACGTACTCCGACGGCTTGCGCTGGATGTCCATCCGAGACTTGCGCGCCTCATAGATCGCGTCCATCCGCCACATCAGCGGCAGGATCCAGCTGAACGCGTGCTCCACGAACACGATCCGCAAGGTCGGGAAGCGGTCGAAGACGCCGTCGAAGATCAGGCTCATCACCTGGTTGGCGGCCAGCAGCGAGTACGTGACCATGAAATCGTGGTTATAGCTCGGGAACCCGACCGGCGGCATCGGCAGCATCTCGTAGGAACTGCGGCTGAGGTGACAGCTCACCGTGATGTCGTGCTTGGTCGCGGCCGCCCAGATCGGGTCGTAGGCCGGATCGCCCCACGACGGGCGGGGCTCGGCTTTGATCAGGACCTGCGCCATGTACGGGTGGCCGGCCCACTTCTCGATCTGCGCCGCGGCCCCGGCGGGATCCTCGATCGCGACACAGATCGACCCGCGCCACCGCTCGTGCCAGTTATTGCGGCGGTCGAGCCAATGATTGGCCTGCCAGTCGTTGAGCGCGCACGACATCGCGTGGTTCGGCTCGGGCATGCGGGCGGGATAGGCGGCAGGTTCCAGGATGCCGATGTCGGAGCCCGCCTCCATGATCAGCTGCTTAAACGCCAGATCCGGGTCGCTGCCGGGAAACTCGCCGTCAGCCGGGAAGGTGTCGGCACGCATCGCGTAGGCGTGCGCGTAGTCGGGAGCGTCGTAATAGATCAGCTCGCCCACTCTGCGCGTCAGGAAGTATCTGCTGCGCCACGGCTCTGGGATGTAGTTGGTCAGTTCACCGCGCTTGGGCACCGGGTGAACATCGGAGTCCACGCACCGCACGGCGATTCGCTCGGCGGCCGGAACCCGCTCCTTGATATCGGTCACCGTCATCGTGGCCTCCTTGGACCTCATCAACGATCCTTCTACTGTGCGGCCAAACTGGCCGGAATGTCTATGCCGTAGAGCTGCGCGGCGTTGCGCCAGCACAACTTGTCGCGCTGTTCGGCTGTGAAGGCGCCCGGCACCTTCGGCCCGCCGTTGTGCCAGTGCGGATAGCTCGACCCGAACATCACCATATCTTCCTTGCCGGTAAAGCCGAACCATTCGCCGGCGAAATCGGTGTCGCCGGGTCCGTCGAGGCTGCCCTGGACGAAATACACGTGTCCCGGCAGATAATCACTCGGTATTCGCGGCGCCCACGGCGTCTGTTCGAGGTGTGGGCGGCCGAAGCAGTCCATCCGCCAGATGAACGGCGTCAGCAGGTCCGCGGCCCCGTCGGCCCACACGAACTTCAAAGCGGGCATCCTTTCAAATACCCCTTCGGCGATCATGTTCATCAGGTGATACAGATAGTTCAGGGCCATGAAGCCGAGGTATTGCTCATAGGTCTGGGTGTTTCCCGACGGGGTGGGCGCCGCGGTTACGCCCGAGCCCACCTCGATGTGCACGGCCACCGGCAGATTCGCGCCGGCGGCGGCTTCCCACAACGGCCAGAACTGCGGCTTGCCGTACAGGTCGCGCGATTGCAGCGGAACTCCGATCTGCACCACCCGCGGGTGGTCTCGATACTTGTCGATCTCGCGCACCGCGCCGGAGATGTCGTCGGGGTTGACCCGGATCGTGCCCCGGAATCGCTGCCCGAACTCGGGATGGTCCAGCCAGCGCGACACCATCATCTCGTTGTGCGCGGCGGCAATCGCGGTGCCGAGGTGCCGGTCCGGCATGATCCCGCGGGTCATCGGGTGCAGGACCGCAATATCGATCCCCCGCTGCTCGAACAACTGGTTCGCCACGGCCGCCGGATCCGATCCGGGATAACCGTGGGCGTCGGTGCCCGTCGCGTATTCGCCGCCTGGAGCGCCGTACCAGTCCATCTCGTAGTCGGGAAATCCGCGGCTGGTGAACGGCTCGCGCAAAAAATCGCGCAGGTCCTTATTCGACCGGACGAAGATGTGCACGCTGGCGTCGATGATCGGCGAGCGGGTCCCGTCGGGGTGTTCGATCACCAGTGCCGTCCTTGTCACCTGCTAGTAGACCTAATCAATTCAGGGGCGCCGTACGTCGCGTCCCTTCCAGTGTAAAGCTAAGTTCTTCGTCTGCAAGAATAGGGTTCTCTGCGGATGTTTGAAAACACTGCTCTACTGACCTCCGAACGCCGCGCCGCACGCGAATAGCCGACTAAATCAGCACGATGCTTAGGAGATTGCCCCTTCCCTTCGCGAGAATGATATTCTCGGCGGGTAGCTGAGCGGGGCTGAGGAGGCGGACCGGATGCTGTTTGAGTTCGACGCCGATCAGAAGCTCTGGCAGGACACCGTACGCGACGCCGTGGCCAAGCAATGCCCGCCCGCGCTGGTCCGGAGTGTGGCAGAAACGGACACTGACCCCGCCCCCGTGTGGAAGGCCTACGTCGACGCCGGGTGGACGGAGATGAACGACCCGGCGGGTGCCGTCGAGTTGGCCATCGTTCTTGAAGAGCTCGGCCGGGCCACCGATCCGACACCGTTTTTGGCGACGATGACGCAGTACGCCCCACTGGCCATGCACAGGTTCGAGCCGCATGAGCCCGGCGCGGCGGTGTTCGACGGGGTGACGGCGCGCCGCAGCACGGACGGCTGGGTCCTCGACGGTATCGGGCACCACGTCCTCGACGGCGACCGTGCCGAGAAGCTGGCCGTCGTCACCGACGCCGGAGTGTTCGTCGTCGGTGCCGGTGAGCTCAGCGCGCGCCGCACATCGGTTTTCGATCCGGTGCTGCACGTCGCGGACGTGGCGTTTGCAAACGTGGCGGTGCCCGAGAGCGCCCGAGTGGTCGACGCCGATGCCGAGCGATCGCGTCACGCCGCCCTGATG
The DNA here is from genome assembly GCA_019242135.1 of Mycobacteriaceae bacterium. Taxonomy (GTDB): domain Bacteria; phylum Actinomycetota; class Actinomycetes; order Mycobacteriales; family Mycobacteriaceae; genus Mycobacterium. The sequence continues at coordinate 3,142 of JAFAWC010000658.1, forward strand.
GGCATGGCGGTGACGACGGTCGGCGCGTGCCAGCGCATTCTCGACCTGGTGCTCGACCACGTCCGAGACCGCTATCAGTTCGGTGTGCCGATCGGGTCGTTCCAGGCGATACAGCACAAAGCGGCCGACATGCACGTCGCGATCGAACGTGCCCGCGCGCTGAGCTATTTCGCCGCATTGACGATCGCGGCCGACGATCCCCGCAGACGAGTCGCAGCCTCCATGGCCAAGGCGTCGGCGGGGGAGTGTCAAGCTCTGGTGTTCAGACAGGGCCTGCAGTCGTTCGGCGGCATGGGGTTCACGTGGGAGAACGATGTTCAATTCGCGCTCAAGCGCGCGAAGGCGGGCGACCTCATGCTCGGCCGTGCGGCCGAGCATCGCGCGATGATCGCCGAGGAGTACCGTGCAGCTCACCTTTGACCCCGACGTCGAAGAGTTTCGCGCCGAATTCGCGGCTTTCCTCGACGAGCATCTGCCCAGTGCCGCAGAGACTTTGGAGCGGCCACGATCGGTGTCTCACATGCCGCAGTGGGCCCGGCGTTGGCAGCGGCTCCTGTTCGACCACGGTTGGCTGCTGCCCGGTCAACCGCCGGAGTTCGGTGGACGCAACGCGACCGTGCTGCAGCAGTACGTGCATCTGGAGGAATTGTGCCGCCGGCGGATCTACCACAGCTTCAACCCACAAGGCGTGAACATCGTCGCCGCATCGCTGATCACGTTCGGGACCGACGAACAAAAGCACCGCTGGGCGGTGCCGATCCTGCGAGCCGAGATCACCGCCTCACTCGGGATGAGCGAACCGGGCGCGGGCTCCGACCTTGCCTCCCTGCGCACCCGGGCCGCCCGCGACGGCGACCACTTCGTGGTCAACGGTCAGAAAGTGTGGACGTCGGGCGCCCACGATGCCGACGTGTTGCTGACGTTCGTGCGCACGGATCCCGATGCCACGAAACATAAGGGCATCAGCGTGCTGGTGATCCCCACCGAGACCGAGGGTGTCGTGCGCCGGCCCTTCCCGTCCATCTGCGGCCGAGACGACCTGGACTTCAATGAGGTGTTCTTCACCGACGTCCGGGTGCCGGCCGAGAATCTGGTCGGCCCGCTCAACCAGGGCTGGCGGGTGGCCAACGGATCTCTTGGACACGAGCGCACCATGATGTGGCTGGGGTTCGCCGATCGGATGAACAACCTGCTCGCCGACTTTCGTCCCACCACGGCGCTTGAGCGCGACCAGTACGCCACTCTCGCCATGGACCACCAGGCCCTGCGTCTGCTGGGGTCGGCGGCGTTGGCGCGCGCCGCGCGCGGAGAGCAGGACACGGCGTCCGTCTCGGTGCTCAAGCTGCTCGGGTCGGAAGCCGAACAACGCGGCTTCGAACACGCCCTCGCCGCCGCCGGACCCGAAGGGCTCAGCCACCCGTCGATAACGGGTCCCTACGCGCACATGAACCTCGATCATTACTTCGCCAGCTGGTTCGAGCGGTATGTGCGCAGCTTCGGCGGCACCATCGCCGGCGGCACCTCGGAGATTCAGCGCAATATCATCGCCCAGCAGGTGCTCGGTCTACCGCGGGCGTAGTCTTCGGTCGCTGCCGCACGCCGCGCGCTAGGAGACCTATGACGTCGGAGCTCGCGATGCGATCGGCTCGTCGGCTGGCCGAGGCCGTCCGGAATCGCGACGTTTCCAGCCGCGAGCTGCTCGATCACTACCTGGCACGTGTCGAACGACTGAACCCGCCCCTTAACGCCGTGGTCACCGTCGACCCCGACGGTGCTCGCCGCGCCGCTGATGCCGCCGACGAGGCTGTGCGGCGCGGTGAAACCCGGGGTCCGCTGCACGGCGTTCCGATGACCGTGAAGGACACGTTCGAGACCGCGGGCATGCGGACCACCTGTGGTTTCCCGGGGTGGGACCGGGTGCCCGATCGCGACGCCGACGCGGTAGCACGGTTGCGGGCCGCTGGCGCGGTGATCTTCGGCAAGACCAACACGCCGGTGTTCGCCGGTGATTGGCAGACTTACAACCCGATCTTCGGTACCACCAACAACCCGTGGGATGCGAGCCGCACCACCGGCGGATCGTCCGGTGGCTCCGCCGCTGCCGTCGCCAGCGGTATGACCGCCCTCGAGCTCGGCAGCGACATCGGAGGTTCGATTCGGGTGCCGGCGAGCTGGTGCGGGGTCTGCGGGCACAAGCCGAGCTGGGGAATCGTCCCTCCGCGGGGCCATCTGCCGCCTGCGCCGGGCGGGCTGTCACGTCCCGATCTCGCGGTCGTCGGCCCCTTGGCCCGCGACGTTGACGACCTCGAGCTGGCCCTGGACGTGCTTGCCGGCGCGGCGGAGCAGGAGGCGATCGGCTGGCGCCTGGAACTTCCGCCGGCCCGCGCCAGGGCGCTGAGTGAACTGAAGTTGGCCGTCTGGTTTGACGATCCGGCGTACCCGGTCGCAGACGACGTCCGCGGCGTGCTCGCGTCGGCGATCCGCGCGCTGCGCGACGCCGGCGCCCAGGTGACCGATGTTCGGCCCCCTGTCGCGTTGCCGGAGGTGGTCCGCGTCTATCAGCAGTTGCTCTACCCGGTCATCCTCGGCGCCATGCCCCGCGACCGTTTCGACCGGATGGCTGCGTTCGCGGCTTCCCTGCCCGCCGACGACGACGGGGCGCTGGCGCGCACTGCGCGCTACGCGACCCTGCGCCACCGGGACTGGTTGTCGGCCAACGAACGGCGCGAGCAATTGCGCGCGCTGATGGCCGATTACTTCCGCGATGTAGACGCTCTGCTCATGCCGGTAGCGGTGGTGCCGGCCATCGTCCACGACCAAAGCGAACCGTTCGCGGAGCGCATGATTGAAACGAACGGCGTCCGCCGTCCCTACACCGACTTGTTCGGTTGGGTGGCGCTGGCGACCGTCACATACCTTCCGGCCACGGCCGTCCCGGTAGGCCGCACGGCAGCGGGCCTGCCGGTCGGGCTTCAGATCGTCGGCCCCTACCTGGAGGACCGCACGACGCTGGCGGTGGGCAGGTACGTTACCGAGGCGCTCGGCGGCTTCGCCCCGCCGCCCGGCCCCTGAGCGACGGCCGATCCGCACCGAAGGGACGGCCTACCAGCGCCTCAGTCGATGACAGCCGCCTCCTTGCGCTCGGTGATCGGCCGTGCGAGTTCCTGCGAGTCGCAGATCCCCTGCAGTTTGTCGAGAGTCTCGTCGAGCCCGGCGCCGAGCCGTGGACCGGGAGCGAAGGTCGCGGGCAGATGGCGCATCCCCTGGATCACGCCGATCGTGTCGTAGTGCACGGTTCCCGCGGGATCGCATCGGTAGTCCGGCATCCGGTCGAGCACCGCGGTCAGCATCGACTTGAACACCGTGCGCGCCACGTTCGACCCGACGCACCGGTGCACGCCGAGGCCGAAGCTGAAGTGCCGGTTACCCTTTCGGTCCAAGATTACCGTGTTAGGGTCGTGAAACACCGCGGGGTCGCGGTTGGCCATCGCCCACGAGATCCACAGCCGCTCACCGTATTTGAAGCGGCTGCCCTCGACCTCGACGTCCTCGGAGAACGTCCGGCCGTCCCCGGGCGCCGGCGTGAAGAACCGCAGGAATTCCTCTGTCGCGGAATCCAGCAACGTGTCGCGCTGCGTGCTGAGCCGCTCACGCTGATCCGGATGCTCCGAGAGCCATTCCAGCGCATGCGCGGTGAGCGCCGTCGTCGTGTCGAAGCCGCCGCCGATGATCAGCCCGAGCATTCCCATGATTTCCAGATCGGGAGCCGGTTGGTCGTCGATTCGCATGTTTAGAAGCGCGTGCACCAGACCGGGTCGCGGGTTCTCCCGGATCTCGAGCATGGTGGTCAGCAGGTCGAGTCCCATCTGCCGGTGCATCGCCAGAACGCGCTCGATGTCGGGAGAGTCCTCCGGGGTGTACACCGCCGCGTGGGTCGGCTCGCTGTAGATCGACCACTTCTTCAGCGGTATGCCGAGCATCGCCAGCGTCAGCACGGCGGGAACGATGTTGGCGAGGTCGTCGACGAAGTCGATGCGGCCCTCCTCGATCTTGTCGTCGAGGCTGGCCCGCACGATCTCGTCGATGAACGGCTCCCATCGTTTGACGGCGGCCGGAGACAGGTACGGGTTGACCACGCTGCGGTACAGCCGGTGCTCGGGGTCATCCATTTCCAGCATCCCGCCGCGCACGCCGTTGACACGTTTGGCGTAGGGAATCGAGATGCCCTTGAACGGGGTGCCGCCTGCGACGTCGTGATGGTTGGACACCGCCGGGCAGCGCGCCAGCTCGAACACTTCCTTGCTGCCCGCCGCGACCCAGTGCCCGTCGTAGGTGTCAGACCAAGCCACCGGGCACTTTTCGTGCATCTCGGCGGTGATCTCGTCGAACTGCAGCCGATACTGCGGACTGTGGCGGTCGAAGTGATAGCGGGTCTTCCTGCCCTCGCTCTCCGACACGATGGCATCGCTCACGGGGTCTCCTCGATGAAGATCGCCTGCTCCGGGCACGAGTGTGCGGCCTCGCGAACCGCGTCAGCCAGCTCGGCTGGGACATCTTCGGTGACGGGCGATGAGCACCCGTCAATGTCGTTGAGCTCAAAGGAATCCGGCGCGATCATCTTGCACAGGGTGTGTCCCTGACAGCGTTCACCGTCGACTCGAACTTTCACGATGTCCTCCGGTTCGGTGTTCCGCTCGGATGTCCGCCTTCAATGTGGTCCTTAAATGTGATAGTCGTACCACTTCAGATAGCCACCGGCGTCGACCCGCAGCTGCATGCCCGTGACGTACCGGGCCTCGTCGGAGGCCAGCCATAGCACCGCGTTACTGATGTCTTCGGGCTCGATGTAGGGAATCCGCATGGCCTGCTGCACACCGAACACGGGCTCGGCGTCGGCCCGCGTCGGGCGTTCGAGGTCCGGCCGGAACGCCTGATACATCGGCTCGCTCTGCAACATGTCGGTGTTGCAGTTCGTGGGATGAATCACGTTGGCCCGGATACCCATCGGCGCCAGCTCGGTTGCCAGATTGTGCACGTACTGCGACAAAAGCCGCTTGGAGTGCAGATACGCGGTGCCACCGGGATCCGCGCCTGGATTGTCGTTTTTGGAAACGTCCATCAGCGCGGCCGTGGAGCCCGTCGCGACGATCGATGAGCCCTCGCCCAGATGCGGCAGCGCAGTCTGGATCGCGTTGATCGTGCCGATCAGGTTCGTGTTGATCACGTCGCACCAGGCCTGCACCGGCGGACTGCCCTTCATGCCGGCTATGCCGGCTTGGGCGATGACGATGTCGAGCTTGCCGAACTCCGACAGGCCGTCTTGCACGGCTTGGTGCAGTTGCGCCGGCTCGCGCACGTCGGCCTGCGCGATGACGATGCCTTGCCCGGTCTTTTCGACCATCCGAGCGGTTTCGTCGAGATCCTCCGGCCGCGCCAGTGGGTAGCCGATCGTGTCGACGTCGCGACAAATATCGACGGCGATGATGTCGGCGCCCTCTTCGGCGAGCCGCACGGCGTGACTGCGACCTTGCCCGCGGGCAGCGCCCGTCACGAATGCGACCTTGCCTTCAACGCGTCCCACAAAGTGTCCTTTCGTCGACTGTTTATTCGCCTGGTGGTGCGGTTCGTCAGGTGTTGCGGCCCCCGTTGACGCCCAGGATCTGCCCGGTGATGTACCCGGCCTCCTCGGAGGCAAGGAATGCGCAGGCCGCGGCGATGTCTTCGGGCCTGCCGATCCGCCGCACCGGTGTTCTGTCGATGTTTTGTTGGACGTCGCCGAGATAACCGCGTGCTTCTGCGGTGCGCAGCATCGGTGTGTCGATGAAGCCCGGTGGCACCGCGTTAACGGTGATGCCCTTGGGTCCGTACTCCAGCGCCAGGGACTTGGTCAGCCCGTTGACGGCCGACTTGGCCGCGACATAGGCCGCCATGTAGGGCTGACCGGAGTGCGTGCTGGAGGAGGAGATGTTGACGATGCGGCCCCAGCCGGCGGCCACCATGTCGGGCAGCACGGCCTGAACGCAGTGAAAGACACCGTTGAGGTTGACGTCGATCACCCGCTGCCAGTCGTCGAAGCCGAGTTCGGAGAACCGTCGGAAACTGTCCAGCCCGGCCGCGTTGACCAGCACCGTGACGGGACCGAACTGGCGACGTATCGCCGCCAGCGCCTCCTCGACCTGGCCTCGGTCGGTCACATCGGCGGTGAACGCGGATTCGTCGTCGGACGGGTTCAAGTCGATCGTCGCGACCGCCAACCCGTCCTTGCGCAACCGCGCCGCAACGGCCGAACCGATGCCCGACGCGCCTCCGGTGACGACGGCAGTCTTCACGACAAGAATCTCCCTTCCGGTTTTGAGAACCTTACTCTCATAGAGTTGTTCCGTGCAACCGGCCGACATTCCTGGTCAGGACGCCTAAACGACCCGGATCTGCTCTGGTAGACCGGGTGTCTCAGAAAGCGTTACCCGCTTGAGTTCTCGCATCACGAATGTATGATTCGCCGCAGATGAGAACCAAATTATCCATATCTGTGGGGAGGCTGGATGTCACTGCAGGACACCGCGACCGCGGGCGCGGAGTCGGAGTCGACGGTCGGTCGCCGTCTGCTGATCGACGGGCGCCTGGTCACCGCCGAGAAAACGTTTCCGTCCTACAACCCCGCGACCGGCGCCTTGCTGGGCCACGCGCCCGACGCCACCACAGCTGAGGCCGAAGCGGCCGTCGCCGCGGCCCGCCGCGCCTTCGACACGACCGACTGGTCGACTGACACCGAGCTGCGCATCCGCTGCCTGGACCAGCTGCACCGGGCCCTGGTCGAGCACCGCGACGAGTTGGCTGAGCTGACCGTCGCCGAGGTCGGCGCGACCCGCGCGCTGTGCGCCGGCCCGCAGCTTGACCAGCCGATCGCGATCGTGCGGTATTACGCCGATCTGTTGAAGCACTATCCGCTCACCGAAGACCTCGGCAACATCGAAAGCAGAGGCATGCAGCACCACCGTTGGGTGGAGAAGGAAGCCGCCGGCGTGGTCGCGGCGATCATCGCCTACAACTATCCCAACCAGCTCGCGTTGGCCAAGCTGCCACCGGCACTTGCCGCCGGCTGCACACTCGTGCTCAAGGGCGCGCCGGACACTCCGCTCGTCACGCTCGCACTCGGGGAGCTGATCTCCAACCACACCGACATCCCGCCGGGCGTGGTGAACGTGCTGAGTTCATCCGACCCGCAGGTGGGTGCCGTCCTGACCACCAGTCCCGACGTCGACGTCGTCACCTTCACTGGTTCGACGGCGACCGGTCGCCGGATCATGGCCGCGGCCAGCGACACCCTCAAACGGGTCTTCCTCGAGCTGGGCGGCAAGTCGGCGGCGATCGTTCTCGACGACGCCGATTTCTCGATGGCGGCATTGTTCGCGGCGTTCAGCATGACCAGTCATGCCGGGCAGGGCTGTGCGCTCACCTCGCGGCTGCTGGTGCCCAAAGCACACCACGACGAGATCGTCGACATGGTCGCGCAGAATTTCTCGCTTGTGCGCCACGGTGATCCGGCCGAGGAGAGCACGTACATGGGGCCGCTGATCAGCGAGCACCAGCGCGACAAGGTCGACGGCATGGTCCGCCGGGCTGTCGAGGCCGGCGCGACGTTGGTCACCGGAGGTAAGCGCCTTGATCCCGGCTACTTCTATGCCCCGACGCTGCTCACCAATGTCGACCCGGACAGTGAGATCGCACAGGACGAGGTTTTCGGACCCGTTCTCGTGGTGATCGCGTACGACGACGATGACGACGCGGTGCGCATTGCCAACAACTCGATCTACGGGCTGTCGGGCGCGGTGTTCGGCGGTCAGGACCGGGCGCTGGCGGTGGCGCGTCGAATCCGGACCGGCACATTCAGCATCAACGGCGGAAACTACTTCAGCCCTGATGCGCCGTTCGGCGGGTACAAGCAGAGCGGCGTCGGACGCGAGATGGGAACCGCGGGCCTCGAAGAGTTCCTCGAATCGAAGACCTTCGCGACGGTGGTCTCGTGATGATGCGGCTCGCGCGAGAAGAACGACGGACGCGACGAGAAGCCCGCCCATGACGAAGCCGCTGGCCGGAATCCGTGTTCTGGAAGTCGCGATGTACGGTTTCGTCCCGTCGGGGGGCGCGGTGCTCACCGAATGGGGTGCCGACGTGATCAAGGTCGAGCACGCGGTGACCGGCGATCCCCAGCGCGGATTGCGCCAGACCGGCACGCTGCGCGTGGAGGGTGACCCCAACCCCAACATCGAGCACGCCAACCGGGGCAAGCGCAGCATCGGGCTGGACATGTCGGTGCCGCAGGGCAAGGACGTGCTGCTCGAGTTGGCGCGCCGCGCCGACGTTTTCCTGACCAGCTTCCTGCCGGGCCACCGACACAAGTTCGGCATCGACGTCGATGACATCAGGGCGGTCAACCCAAAGATCATTTACGCCCGGGGCAGTGCGCTGGGACCGCGCGGTGAGGAGTCGGTCAAGGGCGGCTACGACATGACGGCGTTCTGGTGTCGGGCGGGCACGGCCGCGACGATCACCCCGCCGGGCATCGAAGGGATGATCGCACCGCCGGGCCCCGCCTATGGCGACACGATCTCGGGCACCAACCTTGCCGGCGGGATTGCGGCCGCGCTGCTCAAACGGGAGCGCACCGGCGAACCATCCGTCGTCGACGTGTCGCTTCTCGGCAGCGGGCTGTGGTCGATGGGGCACACGGTCGCGCTGACCAGACACCTCGGCCAGTTGATGGTCAGCCCACCGCCCGGCGTGCACGGGTCGCCGATCAACCCGCTCGTTGGGGTGTATCCGACGGCCGACGGCCGCTACATCTCGTTCGTCATGATGCAGCCCACCAAGTTCTGGGCGGATGTATGCCGGCACATGGACCTCGAGGATTTCGCCGACGATCCGCGCTTCGCCACGGTGGAGTCGATCGCCGAGAACACCCCCGCGGCCGTCGAGATCCTCACCGACGCGATGGGCAAGCGCCCCATCGCCGAGTGGAGCGAGCGATTCGCCACCCTGGCCGGACCGTGGGCTCCGGTGCAGGACACGTTGCAAGCGGCCGAAGACGCCCAGGTCCGCGCCAACGAGTACCTGGTCTCAGCCGGCGAGCTCGAGTTGGTCGCTAACCCGGTGCAGTTCGACGTCGCGGCCCCGCAGACGGGTCCGGCGCCGAGGTTCGCCGAACAGACCGACGAGATCCTTGCCGAACTCGGTTACGAGTGGGACCGCATCATCGAGCTCAAAACGGCCGGCGCGGTGACGTAGACCCCATGCCCTACGTCACGTCGATCGGAACCTACCTCCCGTGTTGGGGGACATCGGACCGCCGCGTGGCCGGTGACGACGAGGACGCGATCACGCTGGCGGTCGAGGCGGGTCGGGCCGCACTCGCCGGCAGCTTCGCGGTGGAGCGAGTGGTGCTGGTGAGCCGCGACCTGCCGCTGCTGGAAAGTAGTAACGCCGCCGTGCTTTTGGCCGGTCTGAGCCTGGACCCCGAACTTGAGGTCGACGAGCGCCTGGGTGGCGCGCCCGCGGCGGTCGATGCACTCAGTTCCGCGCGGCCGCGCACCCTCGTCATCGGCGTGGATACCGATCCGGCCGGGGCGGCGGCGGTGTTGACCGCCGAAAGCGGACTGTGGGTGCGAACCGCTGCGCGGGTCGCGCGCAGCCTGCCCGTGCGCATCAGAAGCGACATCGGCGTCGTGCACGACTACGGCGACCCCCGCCTGCTGCACGAGCGCGGCTTGGTCGCCTCATTGAGCGCGGCCTGGCTCGACACTCCCGTCGCACTGGCCGGCGTGGACCACGCGACGGCCGTCGAACTGTGCGTCGGCAACCCGTCACCGCTGCCCACGACAGGCGCGAGCGCGGGCGTGTTTGCGCTGGCCGCCATGGCGCAGGCGGGAACGACCGGACCTCTTGTTGCAGTCGAACAGGCCAGCTTGTCCGGGCTCACGGTGGTTGGCGGCGCTGCCCACCTGCACAGGCGTGAACCTGCGGCGCGCAAGGTGCCCGACGGCGCGGTGGTTGCCGACGCCGACATCCCGATCTCCCTGGCCGCATACGAGCGCGCGTTCGAAGCCAAGGTTCGCTGGGAGGCAGGCAAGTTCGCCGACAGCGACGAGCTGGATTTTCCACCCCGCTACCGGGTCGACGCCGACGGCAGGCTGAGCACCCGCTACGAGCGGGTCGCGTTGCCGCGCACCGGCACGGTCTACACCGAGACGACGGTGCAGATCCCGGTGCCGGGCCTCAAAACCCCGTACTCGCTGGTGATCGTCGAGCTCGACGGGGTGGATGTTCGCGCGTTGGTGAAGGTGACCGGCGCTGAACCGGGCAGCGTGGGGATCGGTGCGCGGGGCCGCCTGGCCCTACGCCGCGTTGCCGTCCGGTCCGGAGTTCCCGATTACGGATACGCATTTCAGCCCGAAACGGACGCGGCGTGAGCAATACTCTGGAGACGCTTCGGAAACTGGCGGAGCCTGACACCACCGGGGTGGGCGCCGCGCAAGTCAGCACAGAAGCGCAGGAGGGGGCGCCATGAGGAAGGTGGCCATCGTCGGCGCCGGCATGACGCCCTTCGCTGAGCATTTCGCGCTGGGCATCAAGGATCTGCTGCCGATGGCGTTCGCCGAATGCGCGGCCAGCGTCGACAACGGCATCCAGAAAGGCGAGCTGCAGGCCGCCTGGTTCGGCGCCATGGGAACATCCGACGGGTTTCCGTCCGGCATTCTGGCGGACACGCTGGGTCTGCCCGACCTGCCCGTCACCCGGGTGGAGAACTCCTGCGCCACCGGGAACGACGCGGTGCGCAATGCGCTGTTCGGCGTCGCCTCGGGGGCCTGCGATGTCGCCTTGGTGATGGGCGCCGACAAGATCCGCGAAACGTCGACCAAGGCCATGGTGTGGGAGTGGGAAGCGATGGCCCGTGACATGGCCTGGGACTACCCGCTGGGTCTTGTGTCGCCCGCGGGCTTCGCGCTGCATGTTGCGCGTTACCTTCACGAGTCGCCCGCCACCCAGGAACATATGGCGATGGTGGCGGTGAAGAACCATCGTCATGGCCTGAAAAACCCCAAGGCGCGGTTGCGCTTCGAGATCACGATGGAGCAGGCGATGAGCGCTCCTACCGTGGTGACCCCGTTCCGGCTCTATGATTGCGCCCCCCAGAGCGACGGCGCCGCGGCGCTGATCATCGCGGCCGAGGACGTCGTGGACCGGTTCACCATCCGGCCGGTGTGGATCCGCGGGGTCGGGCTGGGCCTCGACTCGGTCATGCACCAGCACAAGCGCGATATGACGACGTTCCCGGCCACCGTTCGGGCCGCCAAGCAGGCGTTCGGGATGGCCGGCCTGACGCCGTCGGACGTCGATGTCGCCGAGGTTCACGACTTCTTCACCGGCATCGAGTTGATGAGCTGTGAGGACCTGGGCTTTGCCGACCGTTTCGGCGCCTACAAACTCGTCGAGGCCGAGGTCACCAGCGTCGGCGGGTCGCTGCCGGTGAACCCCAGCGGGGGCCTGAAATCGAAAGGGCACCCACCCGGCGCGACCGGTGTCGCCCAATGCGTCGAACTGTTCGCCCAGCTGCGCGGCGAGGCGGTCAACCAGGTCGACGGTGCCCGAATCGGGTTGGCCCACAACATTGGCGGCCCGACTGCCGTGTCCGCGGTGACGATTTTGGAAGGGCCGGCAGCAGATGGCGACTAAGACGAAGGGGCCGGACCGCTGGAGCCCGGGCATCTCGCTTGGCCGTGGCTCCAAGCCGGCACAGGCCATCGGCGGCTTCTTCGCGATGTCCGCCGACGCGATCATGTTCATGTTCCGCCGGCCGTTCCAGTGGCGGGAGTTCTTGGAGCAGGCCTGGTTCGTCGCGCGGGTGTCGTTGGCGCCGACGGTGTTCGTGGCGATCCCGCTCACGGTGCTGGTCAGCTTCACGCTCAACATCCTGCTGCGCGAACTCGGTGCCGCCGACCTGAGCGGCGCGGGCGCGGCATTCGGCGCCGTCACCCAGGTGGGTCCCTTGGTGACGGTGCTGATCGTGGCCGGCGCAGGTGCCACAGCGATGTGTGCCGACCTCGGCTCGCGCACGATTCGTGAAGAGATCGACGCGATGGAGGTGCTGGGCATCAACCCGGTGCAGCGGCTGGTGACTCCCCGGATGCTGGCCTCGGGACTGGTCGCGCTGCTACTGAACAGTCTGGTCGTCATCATCGGGATCCTCGGCGGCTACATCTTTTCTGTGTTCGTCCAAGACGTGAACCCCGGCTCGTTCGCCGCGGGCATCACATTGCTCACCGGCGTCCCCGAGGTGATCATCTCGTGCGTCAAGGCGGCCCTGTTCGGTCTCATCGCCGGGCTGGTCGCCTGCTACCGCGGACTGATCATCACCGGCGGCGGCGCCAAGGCCGTCGGCAACGCTGTCAACGAGACGGTGGTCTATGCCTTCATGGCACTGTTCGTCGTCAATGTGGTCGTCACCGCGATCGGCATCCGGGCGACGGTGAAGTGATGGGTGCCATGCGATGACACTGCGCGCCACCTACCCCCGCCTTTTCCGCGTCCTCGACCAGTCCAAGCGGCCGGTCGGGGTGTTGGGCCGGATTGGGGATCACACCGCCTTCTACGGCAAGGCGATCGCTGCAACGCCGCACGCGACGCTTCACTTCCGCCGCGAGATCATCCGCCTGATCGCCGAGATCAGCATGGGCGCAGGGACGCTGGCGATGATCGGCGGCACGGTCGTGATCGTCGGGTTCTTGACGCTGGCCGCCGGTGGCACGCTGGCGGTGCAGGGCTACAGTTCGCTGGGCAACATCGGGATCGAGGCGTTGACCGGCTTCCTGGCGGCATTCATCAACGTGCGCATTTCCGCACCGGTGGTCGCGGGCATCGGTTTGGCAGCGACGTTCGGCGCCGGGGTCACTGCGCAGCTGGGCGCAATGCGCATCAACGAGGAGATCGACGCGCTCGACGCCATGGGTATCCCCTCCATCGAGTATCTGGTCAGCACCAGGATCGTCGCCGGGATGGTCGCGGTGGCCCCGCTGTACTCGATCGCGGTGATCCTGTCCTTCCTCGCAAGCAAATTCACGACCGTGTACATCTTCGGGCAGTCATCGGGGCTCTACAACCATTACTTCTCAACGTTTTTGAATCCGATCGACCTGCTGTGGTCGTTTCTGCAGGCGATTCTGATGGCACTGGCGATCCTTCTGGTGCACACCTATTTCGGCTTTTACGCGACCGGCGGACCGTCGGGCGTCGGGTCAGCGGTCGGCAACGCGGTGCGGGCCTCGCTGATCACCGTGGTGTCGGTGACGCTGTTGGTCTCGCTGGCGATTTATGGCGCCAACGGAAACTTTCATCTGTCGGGGTAGGGGAGGAGGTCGATGAAGCCCAGTGTCGCGCGGCCCCTGTTGGGGCTGGTGAGCGTTCTGGTCGTGCTCGCGATCGTCTTCGTCGCGATCAACTTGTTCCGCGGTGGTTTCACCACCTCCGAGCCGGTGACGGTCATCTCGGACCGCGCCGGGCTGGTCATCAACCCCGACGCGCGGGTCAAGATGCGCGGTGTCCAGGTGGGCAAGGTCGCCTCGATCCAGGAGCTGCCCGACGGGCGTGCCGCCATCCACCTCGCGATGGATCCCTCGCAGATGCGCCTCATCCCGTCCAATGTGCTCGTAGACATCGCTTCCACAACGGTGTTCGGCGCGAAATACGTCCAGTTCATCCCGCCCCCACACCCCTCGCCGCAGCCGTTGACGCCCGGCAAGCAGATCGACGCCGGCAACGTCACCGTCGAAATCAACACGGTCTTCCAGCAGCTGACACAACTGCTGTCCACGCTTGAACCCGACAAGCTCAACGAAACCCTGGGTGCCATCGCGACGGCGTTGAACGGCCGCGGCCAGAAGATCGGCCAGACGTTGGCCGATCTCGACGCGTTTTTTGACAAGAGCTATTCGAGCCTGCCCGCCTTCCGCCACGACCTGCAGGTCGCCCCGCAGGTGCTGGACACCTACGCCGACGCCGCGCCGGACCTGCTCGACACCGCCCGCAACGCGACGACGATCAGCCAGACCCTCGTCGACGAACAAAACGACCTGGACGCGTTCCTGGTCAGCGCGATCGGCTTGGCCGACATCGGTAACGACGTGATCGGCACCAACCGCCAGGCGCTGACCGACGTCCTGCACCTGCTCGTGCCGACCACCGACCTGCTCAACGAATACAACCCGGCGCTGACGTGCGCACTGCAGGGCATCGCGTTCTTGACGCACCAGCCGCCGTTGCCGCTGCCTGGCATCGTGGTGTCGGTCAGTTTCACGTGGGGCATCGAACGCTATCGGTATCCGACCAATCTGCCCAAGGTCGCCGCCACCGGCGGTCCGCAGTGCGACACGTTGCCCGACGTGCCGAAGAATTCGCAGCCGAAGTTCGTGATCACCGACAACGGCACCAACCCCGAGCAGTACGGCAACCCCGGAATCCTGCTCAACTCCGACGGGCTCAAGCAGCTGTTGTACGGCCCGGTCGCCGGGCCGCCGCGCAACTCCCCGCAGATCGGGATGCCCGGATGACGGGCGGATGGCGGGCGACGCTGGTCAAGTTGGTCGCGTTCGCGGTCGTGATGATCTTTCTGACCGCGGCCTTGTTCTTCATTTTCGGCAAGTACACCACCGGTTCCACCAACAGCTACTCTGCGGTGTTCACCGACGTGTCGCGGCTGAAGTCGGGTGAGACCGTGCGCATTGCCGGCATCCGGGTCGGCACCGTCAACGGGGTGACGCTGCGTGAGGACAAGAAGGTCGTCGTGACCTTCGATGTCGACAAGAGCGTCGCGCTCACCACGGGAACCCGCGCGATGATTCGCTACCTCAACCTCGTCGGTGACCGCTACCTTGAGCTCGCCGACGGGCCCGGCTCGACCAAGATCCTTCCTGCCGGATCCCAGATCCCGGTGGACAAGACCGCCGGCGCTCTCGACCTCGACCTGCTGCTCGGTGGGCTCAAACCGGTGATTCAGGGCCTGAATCCAAAGGACGTCAACGCACTCACCGAATCGCTGGTCCAGGTTTTTGACGGCCAGGGCGGCACGTTGAATTCGCTGTTCGCCAAGACCTCGTCGTTCTCGAATGCATTGGCCGACAACAGCCAAGTCATCCAGGAGCTCATCGACAACCTCAACACGACCGTGGACACCCTCTCCAAGGACGGTAACCAGTTCTCGAGCACGCTGGATCGTCTGCAGAAGCTTGTCAGCGGACTGTCCCAGGACCGCGACCCGATCGGCGACGCGATCGTACAGTTGGACAACGGAACAGCGTCGATCGCCGACCTGCTGACCAATGCGCGCCCGCCGCTGAAGGGCACGATCGACCAGCTGGATCGGCTGGCTCCGCTGCTCGACGACGGCAAGGACATCATCGACGCGAACCTGCAACGGGCACCGGAGAATTACCGTAAGCTCGTGCGGCTCGGGTCCTACGGCGGCTGGTACAACTACTACCTCTGCGGCATCATCGTCCGGGCCACGACCACCGATCCGTCCAGCCGGCCCGTGTTCTTCCCGTGGGTCATGCAGACGAGCGGAAGGTGCGCGGATCCCTGATGAACAAGTACCACGGAGGCAACCTCATCCGGGCCGGGTTCATCGGCGTGGTGTTCATCGTGCTCGTCATCGCCGTCGGGCTTCAGCCGCAGCAGCTGCGGCAACTCGCGTCCTCGGTGCGCTACCAGGCGCTGTTCACCGAGGCGGGCGGACTGGCCAACGGCAACGCCGTCCTCGTGTCGGGCGTCAAGGTCGGCACTGTCTCGAATATCGAGCTGAAAAACGGTGATGCGCTGGTGACGTTCACCGTCCCGGGACGGATTCCGCTCGGGTCGGAGACCACCGCGTACATCCGCACCGGTTCGCTGCTCGGGGAACGCGTTCTCACGCTGGAATCCGCGGGCAGCGGAAAGCTGCGTCCGATGGCAGTGATTCCCACGTCGCGGACGGGATCACCGTACTCGCTGACCGAAGCCGTCAGCGACCTCACCGCGAACTCGGCGGACACCAACACCGAATCCCTGAATCATTCTCTGGAAACGCTCTCGCAGACGCTGGACCAGATCGGACCGCAGCTCGGCCCGGCCTTCGACGGGCTCACCAGGTTGTCGAAATCGCTTAACGCGCGCAACGAGTCGTTGCGCGATCTTCTGCGCAGCGCCACCAACGTGACCGGCATCCTGTCGCAACGCAGCCAGCAGGTCAACACGTTGCTGCTCGACGCCGACGATCTGCTCGCGGTGCTCGTCAACCGGCGCAACGCGATCGTGCAGCTGCTGGCCAACTCCTCCGCGGTGGCCCAGCAGCTGACCGGTTTGGTGCACGACAACGAAGCCAAGCTGGCGCCGACACTGGAGCGGCTGAATCGGGTCAACGCCATGTTGGAGAAGAACCGCGACAACATCGCCAAGGCGCTGCCCGGGTTGGCGAAATTCCAGATCACCCAGGGCGAAGCCGTGGAAGACGGTTACTACTACGACGCCTTCATTCCGAACCTCAACCCGGCGCAGATTCTTCAGCCGTTCCTGGATTACATCTTCGGGTTCCGGCGCGGCGTCGACATCGGCCAGCCACCCGACAACGCCGGCCCACGAGCCGAGCTACCGTTCCCGTACAACGGGATTCCGCTGCCCAATGAGGCGTGGGGGCCGGGCCGATGATGTCGAACAAACGGCTTCTCACCGGTGTGGCGATCGTCCTGGCCGCCCTGCTCGTGGCGGCCGGGGTGTTCGTCGTGCGCCAGGCATTCTTCAAGCCCAAGACGATCACCGCGTACTTCACCACCGCGACCGCCATCTACCCCGGCGATGAGGTGCGCGTGTCCGGCGTGAAGGTCGGCAGCATCGCCACGATCGAGCCGCAGGGCACCCAGGCGAAGATGGTCATGCACATCGACCACGACGTGCCGATCCCGGCCGATGCCCAAGCGGTGATCGTGGCGCAGAACCTGGTGGCAGCGCGCTATGTGCAGCTCGCGCCGGCGTATAGGTCGAACGGGCCACAGATGAAAGACGGTGCGGTGATACCGGTCGACCGCACCGCCGTGCCGGTCGAGTGGGACCAGGTCAAAGAGCAATTGATGCGGCTCTCCACGGAACTGGGTCCCAACACCAAGGTGTCGAGCCCGGCGGTGGCCCATTTCATCGACAGCGCCGCCGACGCGTTGAACGGCAACGGCGATAAACTCAGGCAGACGATCGGCGAGCTGTCGGGTGTGGGCCGGATCCTGGCCGACGGCAGCGGCAACATCGCCGACATCATCAAGAATTTGCAGATCTTCGTTACCGCATTGCGTGACAGCAACACCCAGATCGTGCAGTTCGAAAACCGGCTCGCGACATTGACCAGCGTGATCGACGACAACCGCTCCGATCTGGACGCCGCGGTGTCCGATTTGTCCGTCGCGGTCGGGGAGGTGCAGCGCTTCATCGCCGGAAGCCGCGACCAGACCAGCGAACAGATCGCCCGGTTGGCCGATGTCACGCAGAATCTCGTCGATCAACGCATGAGCATCGAGAACATCCTGCACCTCGCACCGACCGCGTTTTCGAACTTCTACAACATCTACAACCCCGACACCGGCAGCCAGGTCGGCGCGCCCGTGCTGAATCCGCTGCTGGGCAACCCGGTTTGGTTCTATTGCGGGATGATCGGGGCGGTCGAGAACGTCACCGGCCCGGAAACGGCCAAGCTGTGCGAGCAGTACCTCGGGCCCGCGCTGCGGTTGGTCAACATCAACTACGATCCGTTGCCGACCAATCCGTTCCTGATGCCCGCGATGTCCCCGGACCGGGTCATCTACTCCGAGCCGCGGCTGGCCCCGGGCGGCGAGGGACCCAAACCCGGGCCGCCCGAACAGCCGCCCGCCGTCTCCGCATACACCGGACTACCGGGTGACTACCCGGAGGCACCACCACCGCCGGCGCCGCCCGCCCGGATCCCGGGCATTTCGTGGCCGGCGCCCACACAGCAACCCGTGGCACCTCCGGTCCCCGGCGAACCGTCTCCAGCGCCGAATCCGAGCCTGCCCGATCTGCTGCTGCCCGCGGAAAGGCCGCCGTCATGACGCGCTCGAGTTGGCTTCGCCGAGTGATCGTGATCGCGACGTGCGTGGCGATCACGGTGACGGGATGCGCGTTTGAGGGGTTGAACTCGCTGCCGTTGCCGGGGCCGGGCCATCTGCTGGGTCCCAGCGGCAACACCTATCACGTGGAGATCGCGAACGTCGGCACGCTGGAATCAAATTCGCCGGTGATGATCAACGACGTCATTGTCGGCAGCGTCGGCAACATGTCTGTGCGGAACTGGCACGCCTACGTCGACGTGACGGTGAAACCCGATGTGGTCGTTCCCGCCAACGCGGTGGCCAGCGTCGGCCAGACCAGCCTGCTGGGATCCATGCACTTGCAGCTCAACCCGCCGCCCGGCGAGCCGGCGCGTGGCCGGCTCGCACCGGGCTCGACCATCGCGTTGAACAAGTCGTCGACCTACCCGTCCACCGAGCAGACGTTGTCGTCGCTGTCGCTGGTGGTCAACGGGGGTGGGCTCGGACAAATCGGCGACATCATCCACAATTTCAGCACCGCGCTGTCCGGGCATGAGCAGCAAGTCCGCGACCTGCTCATCAGGCTCAACGACTTCGTCGGCGTGCTCGACGATCAGCGTGACAGCATCGTCGCGTCGATCCAGTCGCTGAACCGGCTCGCCAATACCTTCGCCGGGCAACGCGACGTGATCACCGAGGCGTTGAACAAGGTTCCGCCCGCGTTGGACGTGCTGATCAAGGAGCGACCGAACATCACCACCGCGCTGGTCAGACTCGGCACGTTCAGCGACACCACGACCCAGCTTGTCAACGACAGCGAGGCGTATCTGGTGCGCAACCTGCAGAATCTCGAGCCGATTGTGCGCGCGCTCGTCGACGTCGGACCGGATCTCGCTGCGGCCCTCGCCTACGTCCCGCACTTCCCGTACTCTCAGGACCTCATCGACCGGGCGGTCCGCGGCGACTACGCGAACCTGTTTGCCGTGCTGGACATCTCGCGGGAGCGGCTCAAGCGCACACTGCTTCTGGGCACCCGCTTTGGTCAGCCCGGCGCAGAGCTTCCGGCAGCGCCGGGCGAACCTTACTTCCTGCGGGACATGTACGACCCCGTCAATGTGGCCACCGCCGGGCTGAGGCCGTCGCTGCCCGACACCCCGCCGGGCGTGCCGCGCGCGGCTGTCACCCAGGCCTCGGCGCCGCAGGCGCCACCTGCCGGAACCCCGGGTGCGGCGCCGGCACCGCTCGCCCCGCTGGCCAATGGTGCGCCGCCGGCGCCGCAGGCGCCGCCGCCTGCCGCGGAGACACCGTTCCCGCCGTCGCAAC
This sequence comes from Mycobacteriaceae bacterium, assembly GCA_019242135.1. Classification (GTDB taxonomy): domain Bacteria; phylum Actinomycetota; class Actinomycetes; order Mycobacteriales; family Mycobacteriaceae; genus Mycobacterium. Next base: position 22,581 of record JAFAWC010000658.1, read on the forward strand.
AGGACGTGGGTGGCTGATGCTGACGCGCTTCGTTCGAATTCAGCTGACGATCTTCACGATCGCGTCGATCATCGGCATCCTGGCGATGATGTTCTTCTACATGCAGGTGCCGACGTTGCTCGGCTTGGGGCGGATGACCGTCACCATGGAAATGCCCGCCGCCGGCGGCCTGTACCGGTTCAGCAACGTCACGTACCGCGGCGTGGAGATCGGCAAGGTCACCTCGGTGGAGCTGACCCGTGACGGCGCGAAAGCCACGCTGTCGCTTAACAGTTCGGCCAAGATTCCGGAGAATAACCTGCAAGCGGCGGTGCTCAGCGTCTCCGCCGTGGGTGAGCAGTACGTCGACTTGCGCCCGAAGACCGACTCGGGCCCCTATCTTCACGACGGTTCGGTGATCCACGCCGACAACATCACGCTGCCGCAAGACGTCGGTCCGATGCTCGACCAGTTGAACGCGTTGCTCAAGAGCATCCCCAAGGACAAACTCAACGCGCTGCTCGACGAGTCGTTCAAAGGTTTCAACGGCTCCGGTTACGACCTGGGTTCGCTGGCCGATTCGTCGTCCAAGTTCTCCGCTGATCTCAACCGGGTCGGGGACAACACCCGCGATCTCTATAACGACAGCGGCCCGCTGCTGGACTCCCAGGCCGACACCAGCGAGTCGATCAAGCTGTGGTCGCGAAGCCTGTCGGGAATCACTCAGCAGCTGGTGAGCGACGATCCCCAGTTCCGCACGCTGCTGCGTAACGGGCCCGGCGCGTTCGACGAGGTGTCCCGGCTGCTGGAGCAGATCAAGCCGACGCTGCCGGTGCTGCTCGCCAACCTCACCACGCTCGGCCAGATTCTCGTGGTGTACCACGCGTCGCTCGAGCAGCTCCTGGTGCTCCTTCCGCCGTCGGCGGCCGGCATCATTGCCGTCGCGCCGTCCAAGAACAACACCGGGTGGGCGTTGGGCGACTTCTCCGTCACCGTCAGCGACCCGCCGCCGTGCACCGTCGGTTTCCTGCCGTCGACGCTGTGGCGCAGCCCTGCCGACACCACCACGATCGACACCCCGGACGGGTTGTACTGCAAACTGCCGCAGGATTCGCCGATCGCGGTGCGTGGCGCCCGCAACAGTCCGTGCATGGGTGTGCCCGGTAAGCGTGCGCCGACGGTCGAGATCTGCGACAGCGACCAGCCTTACCGCCCGCTGGCCATGCGCCAGCACGCGCTCGGTCCCTACCCGTTCGACCCCAATCTGGTGGGCCAGGGTGTGCCGATCGATCAGCGGGTCACGTTCGGTGACAACATCTTCGCGCCGGTACAGGGCACGCCCATGCCGCCGGGAATGGGTCCGGCGCCCGGACCGGCCCCGCCGGGGGCCGCACCGGCCGCGAACCCGCCGACCTCCAATCCGCTTGCGCCCGCGGCGGATTCCACGTCCCCGGACGCGAACCTTGCACCGGTGCCCGCGCCGGGCGCCGCGCCGGGGCCGGC
>JAFAWC010000219.1 GCA_019242135.1 Mycobacteriaceae bacterium
CGGTGATCAACGCGCCCATCCACATGACCAGCGCGGCGCCTGCCGCCATGACCAGCACGATGATGATCAACGTGTAGATCGACGCGTTGTCGCTGATGATCTCGAGGTTGCAGCCCTGCAGCAGCCCGCCATTCGCCGCCAACGCCACAATGCTGGTGGCTTGCAGAATGGCCAGTCCGATCGCCAGGTAGCGGGTGTACTGGGTCATCTTGGCCTGGCCGGATTGGCCCTCTTTGCGCAGCTGCTCGAACCGCGGGATCACAACCGTGAGCAGCTGCACGATGATGCTCGCGGTGATGTAGGGCATCACACCGACCGCGAACACCGTCAGCTGCAGCAGCGCACCACCGGAGAACAAGTTGATCAGCGAATAGATCTGCGCGTTGTCGCCGCCGCTGAGCTCGGTGAGGCACTTGTCGACGTTGATGTAGTTGATACCGGGCGAGGGCAGCGACGCGCCCGCCCGGTACAGCACCACCATCGCGAGGGTGAATAGGATCTTGCTTCGCAGATCGGCTGTCCGCAACGACGAGATGAAAGCCGAAAGCAACTCTTCCTCCTGAGCAGCCGGACATCTGCGGCGTGCCATGGGCTGGCGTCAACCAGCGCGTCGACGTGGTCCTATTTCGCGCCGATCAGCCGCAGCCAGATTCTGTCCGGGGCTGATATCAGGCGACAAACAGTCTACGAGAGTAGCAGCTGAACCCCGGGGGCACTCCCCACAAAAGCCGGAGGTACCCCCGGAGGACGGATGGTAGTCGGGGCAGCTGCGGAACTCCCAGAAACGCGGCGTACAGTTACATTAGCTAAGTAACGACCGCAGAGACGCTCGCCCGAGGAGTCGACAATGGCACGCACGGATGACGACACCTGGGACCTGGCATCCAGCGTCGGAGTCACCGCCACCATGGTGGCCGCGGCCCGCGCAGCGGCCACCCGCAGCGAGAAACCGCTGATCAACGACCCATACGCCCGCCCGCTCGTGGAAGCTGTGGGCGTCGACATGTTGACCCGGATGGCCCGCGGTGAGCTTGACCTCTCCGAACTGGACGAAGAACAGACTCGCGGGGTGCGGCGAATGACCGACAACATGGCGGCCCGCACAAAGTTCTTCGACGACTTCCTTTTGACCGCGACCGGAGGTCGCAATTCGGCAGGGGCGACCGGCGCGACCTCCGCAGGCATCCGGCAGGTGGTGATCCTTGCGTCGGGCCTGGATGCCCGCGCCTACCGGCTGCCCTGGCCTGCCGGCACCATCGTCTACGAGGTCGATCAGCCCCAGGTGATCGAGTTCAAGACGTCGACGCTGGCCGGGCTCGGCGTCGAACCGACCGCGCAGCGCCGCACGGTGGCGATCGACCTGCGTTACGACTGGCCCGCCGCACTGCGCCAGGCCGGATTCGAACCCGATCAGCCCACCGCGTGGATTGCCGAGGGACTGCTTGGCTACCTGCCGCCGGACGCACAGGACCGGCTGCTCGACAACATCACCGCCCTTTCCACCGAGGCCAGCCGGTTCGCGACTGAAAGCATCGGCGGCCGCACCGACATCGACGAGGACGCGCTCAAGCAGCGTATGAAGGAGGCCTCGGCGCGGTGGCGCCACCACGGTTTCGACCTGGACATGACCGAACTGGTCTATTTCGGTGACCGCAATGAAGCCTCCGAATATCTGATTTCCCACGGCTGGGAGACCACCGGCCGGACCACGACGGAGTTGTTCGCCGAGTACGGTCTCGAACCGATTGAGGCGACCGACCAGCCGTTCGGTGACGTGGTCTATGTCAGCGCGGCGCTGAAGTAGGGCACGACAATGGCACGCACGGACGACGACAGCTGGGATCTGGCCACCAGCGTGGGCGCGACCGCCACGATGGTCGCTGCGGCGCGAGCGCTGGCGAGCAGCACGCCAGATCCGTTGATTGACGATCCATTCGCCGCGCCGCTGGTGCGCGCGGTCGGCATCGAGTTCTTCGCCCGGCTGCTCGATGGTGACATCCCGTGGCCTCAGTCTGGCGGGCCGCAGGTCGATCCGGCGGGTGTGATCGATGTGCTGGCAGTGCGGACCAAATTCTTCGACGATTTCTTTCGCACCTCCACCGAAGGTGACAATTCAGCGACCGCCACCGCCGGTGGCAATCCAGCAGACGCGGCGGCCGGTATTCGGCAGGCGGTGATCCTGGCGTCGGGTTTGGACTCCCGCGCGTATCGGCTGTCATGGCCGGCGGGCACCGTTGTGTTCGAGATCGATCAGCAGACGGTCATCGACTTCAAAACCGCTACGCTGGCGGGGCTCGGCGCGCACCCCCGCGCCCAGCACCGGCCGGTGCCTGTGGACCTGCGCGATGATTGGCCGGCGGCATTGCGCGCCAACGGATTCGATGACACCCGTCCATCGGCGTGGAGTGCCGAAGGGCTACTGGCCTACCTGCCGCCGGAGTCGCAGGACCGGTTGTTCGACGAGATCACTGCGCTCAGCGCGCCGGGCAGCCGAGTCGCCACCGAGTATCACCCGCACGGACCGGCGGCGATCGCGGAGCGCAACAGGGTCATGGCGCAGCAGTGGAAGGATCGCGGCTTCGAGCTCGACCTGGGCACGCTGATGTACCCAGGTGAGCGCACCCCGCCGTCGGAGTACCTTGCCGGCCATGGCTGGCGGGTGTCCACCCAGACCAGAGCGGAGCTGTTCGCGGTGTACGGGCGCAACCTGCCCACCGATGACACCTCTTCGGAGTTACGAGAAACCATCGCCGTCACGGCAATACGAGACTGAAGGAGCATCCATGGCCAGAACTGACAACGACACCTGGGACCTGGCGTCCAGTGTCGGCGCGACCGCGACGATGGTCGCGACCCAGCGCGCGCTTGCTAATCGGGAGGGACTCATCGACGACCCGTTTGCCGAGCCGCTGGTGCGCGCGGTCGACCACGACTTCTTCAGGCGCGCCCTCGACGGCGACATCGAATTCGAAGACGTCGACCCGGATTTCACCGTGCGCCGCGCCGCCGAGGGCATGGCGGTGCGGACCCGGTTCTTCGATCAGATGTTCACCGACGCGGGCGCCGCGGGCGTGCGCCAGGCGGTCATCTTGGCCGCCGGACTGGATGCCCGGGGCTACCGGCTGCCGTGGCCGGACGGCACGGTCGTCTACGAGGTCGACCAACCCGAGGTCATCGACTTCAAGATGAGAACGTTCGCCGACCTGCGCGCCAAGCCGACCGCGATCCATCGCAGCGTGGCCATCGATCTCCGCAATGACTGGCCGAAAGCCTTGCTGGACAGCGGTTTCGACCGCACTCAGCCGACCGCGTGGAGCGCCGAGGGGCTGCTCATCTATCTGCCGCCACCCGCGCAGGACCTGCTGTTCGACCGCATCACCGAGCTGAGCGCGCCCGGCAGCCGGCTTGCCACCGAACACATCCCGGACATGGACGTCTTCCAGGACGAGCGTTCGCAGCGGATTACCGAGCGGTTGAAGCGGTACGGACACGACATCGAGTTCTCCGACCTCGTCTACCACGGGGAGCGCAGCCACGTCGTCGAATACTTGACCTCGCTTCGCTGGCAGGTGGCTGCGCAGACGGTGACGGAGGCCTACGCGGCCAACGGGTTCAGCTATCCCGACACCGAGTCGATGACGCCGTTTTCGAACCTGAGCTACGTCAGCGCGGAGCTTGGTTAGATCGCACCCGCGAGTTTGATGAAACGGGCATAGCGATCCTCGGTCGCCGAAGTCCAGGCGGGTCGGGGGGGCACGACCCGAGCTGTCGAGGCCCATCGCGCCGCGTCGGTCATCGATGACTCCAGGCCGACCGCCATCCTGGCGAGGAAAGCGGCGCCCAGCGCTGCGCCCTCGGCCACCGTCGACAGCTCCACCGGCCGGCCTGTCGCGTCGGCGATGGCCTGCATCCACGACTCGTCGCGCGTGCCGCCACCCGTCGCGACGATGCGCGACACGGATACCCCGCTCAGTTCGATCAGATGGCGCACGACAAAACCTGAGGCCTCGTAGGCGGCGCGCCGCAGCGATGCGGCATCGTGAGTGAGATCCAATCCGTCGAGCACGCCACGGCGGTCCGGATCATGCAACGGCGTGCGTTCGCCCCGCACGTATGGCGACCAGACCGGCACCCGGCCGGGATCGGGCTCCGCCGGATTGCCTTGCTCGACAAGGCGATCGACCCAGCCGAGGAACAGTCCGCCGGCGTTGCTCGCCCCGCCGATCTGGCTTTTGCCGCCCGCGATGTGCGGTATGGTCCACAGTCCGGGAACCTCGTTGGCCTGCGCGATGGTCGCCCATACGATCAGCGTCGTCCCGCACAGCACCAGTACGTCGCCGTCGTTGTCCGCGCCGGCGACGAGCTGCTCGGACAGCGCATCGATGGCACCGGCCGCCAGCACGGTGTCGGTCTCGGGTACCTGGCCGACGGCCGACCCGATCATCTCGACCCGGGGCATGCGGTTTGCCGACGCTCCCCGCTCGGCACAGGCGGCCTCGCTCCAGCCGTTTCCGTCGAACAGCGGATATGCGGTGCTGGCGGTGGCGATGTCGATCACGGCCTCGCCGGCCAGCGCGTGGTTGGCCACCGCAGGAGCCGGCCAGTAGCCGGCCGCCCCGGGTGCCTCGCGGGCCGTCCATCGCAGGAACTCGGCGGCCTCGCCGGTCAGAAACTCTCCTGCGGTGCCGGTGCGGCCGCGGCTGTCGCCGTAGAGCAGTCCGGGTGTGATCGGCCGGCCCGCCGGATCGACGGCGGTCAGCGACGGGACCATCGCCACGACAGCCACCGCGGCGGCGTCCGGGCGCGCCAATTCGCGCATGGCCGCCAGCGGACCGTGTCGCCAGGCTTCGTCGGCGTCATGCTCCAGGCGGTCGGGGGCCGGGATCCGCAGCTGGTGCGGAATGCGTGTGCCGGCCACCACCCGGCCGTTCTCGTCGGCGGCAACGGCCTTGACGGCCGTGGTGCCGATGTCGACGCCGATGGTGACCCGGCGGGATGAGGCGGCGGGTGACACGCGCGTCACCGTACGCCAGCATGAGCAGACGTGACCCGACTTCGTGCGCTCGTAACTGCCCCGCTGCGCGGTGCTGGCCTGGACAAGCTTCGACAGCTCGTCGAGGTGGTCTACGACCCGTGGATCGAGCACCGCCCGCTGCGCATCTACAGCGCCGAGCAGCTCGCCGATCGGATCAGCTCAGAGGCCGCCGACGTTGTTGTCGTGGAGAGCGATTCGGTCAGCGGACCGGTTTTCGACCACGGGCTGCGCGCCATCGCCTCGACCCGCGGCGATCCCAACAACGTCGACGTGGTGGGGGCGACGCGCGCGGGCATCCCGGTGCTGTACACACCGGGCCGCAACGCGGACGCGGTCGCCGAGATGGCCGTCGCCCTGCTCTTTGCCACCACGCGTCGTCTGCTGCCCGCTGACGCCGACGTCCGCGCCGGCCAGGTGTTCCGCGATGAAACCATCCCCTATCAGCGTTTCCGGGCACCTGAGCTCGCCGGACTCACCGCGGGCCTCGTCGGTCTCGGCGCGGTGGGTCGGGCACTGAAGTGGCGGCTGTCCGGGCTGGGCCTGACTGTCATCGCCCATGACCCCTACAACCACGAGGCGCGCCACAGCCTCGACGAACTGCTCGCCGAGGCCGACATCGTCTCTTTGCACGCACCGGTCACCAAGGACACCGCCGGAATGATCGGTGCCAAGCAGTTCGAGGCGATGCGCGACGGAGTGGTGTTCCTCAATACCGCCCGGGCTCAGCTGCACGACACCGACGCGCTGGTCGACGCCCTGCGGGGCGGCAAGGTCGGCGCCGCGGGCCTCGACCACTTCGTCGGGGAATGGCTCCCTCCCGATCACCCGTTGACGACAATGCTCAACGTGGTCCTGACGCCCCACATCGGCGGAGCCACGTGGAACACTGAGGCGCGGCAGGCGCAGATGGTCGCCGACGACCTGGAGGCGCTCCTCGCAGGAACTGCGCCGGCTCGCGTCGTGAACCCGGAGGTGCTCGGCTCGTGAGATACGTCGACAACCCCGAGGCCGCGGTTCTGGCAGCGGCCAAGGATATGCTGCGCCGCGGCCTCGTGGAGGGCACGGCGGGCAACATTTCGGCGCGCCGCGAAGACGGCAACCTCGTGATCACGCCGTCGTCCGTCGACTACGCCGAGATGAGACTCGACGATCTCGTGCTCATCGCCCCCGACGGCGCGGTCCTGGCCGCCAAGGACGGCCGCTCCCCCTCGACGGAGATGAAGCTACATCTCGCGTGTTACCGCGCGTTCGACGACGTCGGCAGTGTGATCCACAGCCATCCGGTGTGGGCGACGATGTTCGCCATCGCTCACCAGCCGATCCCGGCGTGCATCGACGAGTTCGCCGTCTATTGCGGCGGCGACGTTCGCTGCACCGAATACGCCGCGTCAGGCACGCCGGACGTCGGCGCCAATGCCGTGAAAGCCCTGGAGGGCCGCGCGGCCGCGCTGATCGCCAACCACGGCCTGGTGGCGGTCGGCCCGCGGCCCGACAAGGTCATGCACGTCACCGCGCTTGTCGAGCGTAGCGCCCAGATCGTCTGGGGCGCACGCGCTCTCGGCGGCCCGGTTCCGATCCCCGACGAGGTCAACAACGGCTTCGCAGGCATCTACACCTACCTGCGCGCCAACCCGATGTAGTGCTCCCGCCGGCACCGAACACCCGCAGCACCACGTCGAGCTGTGCACGCCGTCAATCTCGGCGCTGGTCGATGGCCACCTTCACGGCACCGGACGTCCCCTGGTCGGCCAGTGCCAGAAACGCGTCGCGCCATTGCTGCAGCGAAAACGTGTGCGTAAGCATCGGACGCAGATCCACCCGGCCGTCGACAGCGAGGTCGAGATAGTGAGCGATCGCGTGCTTGCGCTGCCCCTCGAGCTCCTCAACGCCGAAGGCGTTGGATCCGACCCAGTTGATTTCCTTGAAGTACAGCGGACTCCACTCCCATCGCCCGGGCGCGTGCACGCCGGCCTTCACCAACGTGCCTCGCGCCCGCAGAACACGCACACCGAGCTCGAACGTCTCCGGCTTTCCGACGGTGTCGTAGACGACGTCGACCGCTCCGGGGTAGGCCATCGGCAGGCCCTGCAGCGGCTGGTGCAGCCGGCCGCCGCCCCAGGAGACCAGCTCTTCGATGACGGCCAGTCGAGGCTCGTGCGCGAGCACCTTGTCGGCGCCGAACAGCGCTGCGAGCCGGGCCTGTACGTCGAATCGGGCCACCACCGCGACCGCCACCTCCGGATACAGGGCGCGCAGCGTCGCGACGGCACACAACCCGAGCGAACCCGCCCCGTACACCAGGACGCGCCCGGACCGCGGCGGGGGATGGCGGGTAATAGCATGCAGCGTCACCGAAAACGGGTCGGCGAACACCGCGACCTCGTCGGGCACCGACTCGGGGACCGCGAAAAGCATCGTGTCGTGCGCGGCCATCAGCTCGGCATACCCGCCGGTGACGTCCGCGGACACGCCGGTGTGGATGCCCGGCTTGATGTCTCCGTCGCAAAAGCTCCAGCACAGGCTGTAGTCACCGTTTTCGCATGCCGGACAAGGGGGTTCAATGCCGCGCGGCCCGCACGACAGCCACGGGTTGAGCACCACCCGCTGGCCGACCGTCACCCCGCGGGCCCTGGGGCCCAACCTCACCACGTCGGCGACCACCTCGTGGCCCATCACTTGCGGGAAAGAGCAGAACGCGGCCATCGCGTTGTCGGTGTCTCCCTCGCTGAAATCGAGCAAGATCTGCTTGGAGTCCGACCCGCAGATTCCGGTCAGCCGCGGCCGGGTCACGACCCAATCGTCATGCAGCGGCTGCGGATCCGGTACCTGATGCAGCGCGACGGGCGAGTGGACGAGATTCCTGGTGAGAACGTTGGCCTTCTCGGGGACCTCGAAGGGCTCGGGCGGTACACCGAAAACCAGCGCCCTCATTGCGGCTTCGCCCCCATCCCGGCCGCACCCGAGATGTAGGTGTCGATGTCGGCGTTCTTGACGTCGACGACCGCCTTCATGTCGGGCACGTAGTGCTCGAAACGATCACTTCCCAGCGCCTCGATGATGCCGGCGGCGACCTCATCCGCTGTGAATTTGGGACCGTCGTAGAGGGGTTCGTCGTTGCCGGGCCGGTCCCAGATCTCGGTGTCGACCGGCCCCGGCTCGATGAGCCGCACCAAGATGCCGGTGCCGTGCAGATCGACCGCCATCGATTCGCTCCACCCGCACAGCGCGAATTTGCTTGCACAGTAGGCGGCCTCGTGGATGATCCCCAGCCGGCCACCGACACTGGAAACGTTGACGATCAGGCCGGACCGGCGAGCCAGCATGCGCGGCAGCAGCGCCAGGGTAAGGTGCACCGGGCCAAAGAAGTTGACTCGCATCACGGCCTCCACCTCGGTGGGATCCAGCGCGGTCACGGCCCGCCGCTTCGGTATTGCGGCGTTGTTGACGAGCACGTCGACGCCACCGAACGTGTCCCACGCCTGCCGCGCCAGGTCGCCGACGGTCGGGGTGTCGCCGACGTCGGCCACCCACATCACCGAGTCCGGCGACGTCCGGCGGCAGTCGGCCAAAACCTCGCCAAGTCGGTCCCGGCGGCGAGCGATGAGCCCGACGACCGCCCCCTGGACCGCGAGGTGGCGGGCCAGGGCGGCACCCACGCCGGACGAGGCGCCCGTGATCAGTATCCGCTTGCCCTCCGCCGCATACGCCATGCCTAAAGGCTGGCGCGCGGTGCGCTTCACGACACGTGTTTCGCCAAGATGGGCACAACCAAAAGCCGGTCAGAACCGGTTTTCACCCAGCCACAGCACGCTGGCCCCGGTGAAGGTCCGCTCGGCCTGGTCGAAAAGACCCGCCGCCGATCGCCCGAGAAGGGACACCACCGCTTCGGGCAGCGACGCGGCGGCCGGCTGCGACGACGGCCGTGGCCGCAGGAAATCCATCAGCGACGAACGCGGGTAGCTGACGATGTGGGCGTCCTCGTCGGCATCGAGGCCGGCGATAATCTTGGCGCGCCTGATGGCGGTGCGCAGCCCGCCGAGCTCGTCGACGAGGCCGTGCTCCAGCGCGTCTGCGCCCGTCCACACCCGGCCCCGCGCGACCGCGTCGACCTGGTCGTGCGCGAGGTTGCGGCCTTCGGCCACCCGCTTGACGAAATCGTGGTAGAACAAGTCTGCTTCGGCCTCGACCTGGGCGTGCTGTTCGGGGGTGAACGGTGCATCGATCGACCACGCATCGGCATTTGCGTTGGTGCGCACGGTATCTGAACCCACTCCAAGACGATCCTTGAGACCACGTGCGATCAACTTGCCGGTGACGACGCCGATCGAACCCGTGATGGTTCCGGGGTTGGCGACGATCGAGTCGGCACCCATTGCCACGTAATAGCCGCCGGAAGCCGCGACCGCACCCATCGATGCCACGACGGGCTTGCCGGCGTCGCGCAACCGGTTGACCTCGCGCCAGATTGTCTCCGACCCGGTCACTGAGCCACCGGGACTGTCGACGCGGATCACCACCGCAGCCACCCCGTCGTCGGCAGCCGCCTCGCGCAGCCCGGCCGCGATGGTGTCGCCGCCAGAGCTGTTCGATACCAGCGGTAATGCCCGTGGGCCTCCGCGTCCGCTGACGATCGGGCCCGCCACGGTGACCACGGCGATCGTTGGCTTGGGCTTGCGCCCGGGCATTTTCGGTGTCGGCAGGCTGGGTCGGTGCGCGGTGGCTCGCGCGTAGCGCGCGAGGTAGAGCCGCGGCGGCTCGTCGTCGGGTTCAGCGCCCACGAGTTCGCCGATACGCGCGTAGGCCTCATCGCGAAAACCGATCCGGTCGACCAGCTTTCCGGTGACCGCCCTATCGCGCAGCAACGGCGCACGGTCGGCAAGTGCGTCGACCTCATCCACGCCGAGTTTGCGCGACTCCGCGACCGCCTGCCACACCTGACCGTGCAGGCTTTCCACCAGACGGCTGTCCGCCTCGCGGTGGGCGTCGGTATAGCTGTCTTGGGTGAAAAGATTTGCCGCGGACTTGTATTCGCCACGTGCGATGAACTGAGCCTCCACCCCGGCCTTGTCGAGCGCGCCGCGCAAGAACAGTGCATGGGCGGCGAAACCGACCAGGCCGACGGTTCCCGACGGCTGCATCCAGACCTCACCGAAAGCCGACGCGAGGTAATACGACAGGGTGCCCGGGTAGGTTTCGGCCCATGCCAGCGACGGTTTGACATCGCTGAACGCCGAGATCGCTTCGCGCAATTCCTGCACCGGCCCGGCTGACGCGGCCGGAATCTGGATGCGGGCGATCAGGGCGCTGACCCGAGAATCCTCTGCGGCGCGGTGGATTGCGGCGACCGCCTCACGCAGCAACAGCGGCCTGCCACCTCCGGCGATGATCGCCAACGGGTCGAACCCGCCGGTCTCCGGGGGCGCCGCGAGCAGATCCAGTTCCAGCACGCAACCGCTCGGCACGCCGTGGTGGCGAGCGGTGTCGACCTTGCGGCCGAGTGACCGTAGGTCGTCGAAACCTGGAATGCCCAGTCCGAAGCTGAACATGAACCAGAGCCTACCGATGGCTGAGACGAACCCACAGGTCGCCTGAGTTGGCGGGCTGCCACACTGAGGGTCATGATCGACGCTGGACCATTGACGTGGTCGGCGGCGGCTCTCTCGTGGACGTGGGACACC
>JAFAWC010000226.1 GCA_019242135.1 Mycobacteriaceae bacterium
TGTTCCAGAGGGACCAGCCAGTTGCAGCCGAGGCTGGCCGCCTTCGTGCATGCGATCCAGCTCTGGCCGTCGACAACCGCAGTGCCCGACGAGGTCGCGATCATCGTGCGGCTCGGAACGTGCAATCCAATCTCTGCCAGGCAATTCGGGCAGCGCCGCGACTCAAATGGGGCGAAACCCCCGCAGACGGGGCAGGCGAACGCACGCACGGGCTCCATCGTGGCAGTCCGCGCCGGCTGGCGGCATCGCTTCAGCCGGTGTGAACCATCGGGATTAATGTGCATCGCCCCACGCACTCGGACGCCGTGTGGGATCATGGCCGAGCGGTGCCCTACCAGCAGCAAAGGCGGAACCAGTGGCCATTGCAGTCATCGTCATCGTGGTGATCCTGGCGATCGTCGTCGTCTTGGTGGTCTTGGCGCTCAGCACCTACAACGCGCTGGTCCGTGCCCGGAACGGCTACAAGAACGCGTTCGCACAAATCGACGTCCAACTGACCCGCCGTCACGACCTGATTCCGAACCTCGTCGAAACGGCCAAGGCGTACATGGCACACGAGCGTGGCACGCTCGAAGCAGTCATTCAGGCGCGTAACTCGGCAGTCACCGCGCGCTCCGCGGCCGCTGCCAACCCGGGGGATCCGAGCGCCATGGGCCAGCTGTCAGCATCGGAAGGCGCGCTGACCGGTGCTCTCGGCAGGCTATTCGCCCTGCGTGAGTCCTACCCGGATCTCAAGGCCAACCAGAACATGATGCAGCTCTCGGAGGAGCTGACCTCGACGGAGAATCGCGTCGCGTTCGCCCGCCAGGCCTACAACGACGCGGTGATGACCTACAACAACAAGCGCGAAGTGTTCCCGGCTTCTCTGGTTGCCGGCACATTCGGCTTCACCGCGGCGGCGCCGCTCGAAGTGGCCGGTCCGGAGGTACGCGAAGCTCCGCGCGTCGAGTTCTGACCTAGTCATGAACTTCTTCGAGCGCCAGCGGCATGTACGCGCGGCGTCGAAGAGGCTGGTGATCCTTTTCGTCTTGGCCGTGCTCGCGATCACGGCGATCGTGGATTTTCCCATCGTCGCCGCAATGGAGTTCCGGGAACGGGCAGCCGCCACGCCGCGGCAGTTGATCGGATTGACGGCGCTAGTGGCTGGCGCGGTGCTGCTGATGATTGCGTCAGTGTCGATAGTCAGGGTTTTGATGCTGCGCCGGGGCGGCGGAGTCAAGGTGGCCGAGAGTCTCGGTGCCATCCGTGTCCCGGATATGCCAACAGATCCACGGCTCAAGCGGTTTCGCAACGTCGTCGAAGAGATCGCCATCGCGTCGAGTACACCGGTGCCCGTACTGTATTACCTGCCGCGGGAAGCAGGCATCAACGCGTTCGCCGCGGGATACTCGCCCGCGGATGCGGCTGTGTGTGTGACCCAAGGCTCGCTCGACCGGCTCAACCGTGACGAACTCCAGGGCGTGATAGCGCACGAGTTCAGCCATGTCGTGAATGGCGATATGCGGTTGAGCCTCAGATTGATCGGCGTGCTGGCCGGGATCACGGCACTGTCGGTCGTCGGCCGGATCATGCTGCAAGGTGGCGGGCGCGACAATGACGATAATGGCTTCGGCTTGGGGTTGGCGGCGCTGGGGCTTCTCGTCGTGGCGGCGGGGTGGATCGGTGTCTTCTTCGGACGGCTGATCAAAGCCGCCGTCTGCCGTCAGCGGGAGTATCTCGCCGACGCCTCAGCGGTCCAGTTCACCCGGCAGACAAGCGGACTGACCGGCGCGCTGAAGAAGATCGGTGGTCTGGAGGCTGGCTCGCGACTGAGCAGCCCGAGGACAGAAAGCGTCAGCCACATGCTGTTCGGCGAAGGTGGTTTTCAGGGACGACACCATCGCCGGTCGCCGTTTCACCCCGCTGCGCTGTACGCGCCCCTGTACGCAACTCACCCGCCGCTCGTCAAGCGCATCCAGGTGCTCGAGCCTGACTTCACACCCGCAAACCTCGACGAGCTACAGCAACGCTGGCGCGATCACCCGCCCGACGGCCTGGAAGAGGACTCGAGGATGGGCTTGGCCCCTGCCGTTTCACAGGCAGTCCCACGCCGTCTCGATGCCGGCGATTACGCAGCCGCCGTTGGCAGCCCGACCGCAGCTTCGTATCACGCGGCGGCGCGTATCCACAAAGAGATCCCGCAGAACCTTATCGACCTTGCGCACAATTCTGCCACTGCAGTTGCGCTGATCTACGGTCTTGTCTTCGATCGCAATCCCGGTGTCCGACAGGCCCAGTACGCGATCGTCGCCCGGTATCAGGGCAAGCAGGTGGCTGATGAGGCATGGCAGTGTGCCGGCGAGCTGACCAACCTTGACCCGAGCCTGCGCCTGCCTGTCGCATCCATCGCTTTCCCTTCTCTACGCGGGCGCCCCGACGCTGAGGCCCGTCTCATAACAACGGTTCTCGGGGAGCTGATCAACGCTGATGCACAGATCGATCTCTTTGAATACTGTCTCGGCACACTTGTTTTCGTTAGCCTGAACGAGGCGCTGACGTCAGAGTCACCGTGGAAGAGCAGGCGCCAGAGTCTGGTCAGTGCCCGAGACGCCGTCTGCTGCCTCATCGCTCTGCTTGCGCAGAGGGGTAACAGCGATCCAGCGGCCGCCGCCGCGGCATTCCAGGCGGGGATCTCGGTCGCATACCCTCAGACACGGATTCCGTTCGTACCGGTCAAGGGAGTGCTGGCGCTCGAGCACGTCTGGCCGGTGATCGACGGGCTTGAGGGCAACGACAAAGCCACCGTTCTTGCCGCCGTCGTGACGACGGTAATGGCCGACAGGGTTGTCACCGAGGAGGAGTCTGAGCTGCTCCGAACCGTGTGCGGTGTGCTGCACTGCCCGGTTCCACCGGTCGTCTGAGGCGCGACGCATCCGTTGGGAGCCATTGGCGCACTCGACTAAGTCCAATCGGTACCGCGAAGGGAGATGTCGTCATGAGCGAAACCGTCATCCAATATGTCTTGAGGCGACTGAAAGAGATTGGTGTCGATCACATCTTCGGCGTTGCCGGGGATTACGCGTTTCCGGTCAACGACGCGATAGTGGAGGACCCCGCGGTCAGTTGGATCGGATGCTGCAACGAACTCAACGCCGCCTACGCCGCTGATGGCTATGCCCGCATGCGCGGTCTGGGCGCTGTGTGCACCACGTTCGGGGTGGGTGAACTGGCCGCGATGAGCGCTATCGCCGGTGCCTACGCCGAGCATGTTGCCGTCTTTCACCTGGTCGGCACGCCCAACCTGCCGACGCAGGAGGGCCGGGCGCTGGTGCACCACACCCTGGGGACGGGGGAGTTCGACCTGTTCCACAGGATGGCGGAGCCGATTGTGTGCGCGAGCGCGGTCATGACGCCGCAAACCGCAGCGGCGGAGACCGAGCGGCTGATCGCCGCGGCGCTCTACCATCGCCGACCGGTCTACCTGGCGTTTCCCAGCGATGTCGCGGACATGCCGCTGCTCGCGGTCACACCACCGCTAGAGCCACCGAGCAGCGATCCCGACTCGCTGGCGGCCGCGACCGACGCGGTGGCCGCCGCGCTGGACACCGCCGGTCAGGCGTGTGTGCTGCCGGGGGTGCTGCTGCGGCGGCTGGGTCTGCATGACGCGGCCCGAGCGTTCATTGACGCCTCCGGTTTGCCGTTCGCGACGATGTTCGCCGACAAGTCGGTGCTCGGTGAGGACCACCCCGGCTACATCGGCATGTACGTCGGCCGGCTCGGAGGCGAACCGGTGCGCGCCTTCATCGAGTCGTGCGATGCGGTGGTGATGATCGGGGCCATGCTGACCGACGGCAACACCGCGGGGCACACCGTGCGGCTCGACCCGGATAAGACCATCACCATCGGCCATCGCCGCACCACGGTCGGAAACGCGGTGTACCGCAACGTGGAGATGGCCGACATCCTCGCCCAACTGTCCGCGCGCGTCACCGGCTGTCAACGACCGGCGATCACCACCGAAAAGCTGGGACCGATCACGAGTGGTGGTGACGACACGATCACTGCCGATTCTCTCTATCCGCGCTGGGCGGACTTCTTCCGGCCCGGTGACGTGATCATGACCGACACCGGAACCTCGTCGCTGGGTTTGACGTTCGCGCACCTTCCCGAAGGCGCGGAGTTTCACAACCAGACACTGTGGGCGTCGATCGGGTGGGCGACTCCGGCGGCGTTCGGTGCTGCGGTCGGTGCGCCACAACGGCGACTGATTCTTGTCACCGGCGAAGGGTCTCACCAGATGACCAGCCAGGAGATCAGCCAGTTCGGACGGCGTGGACTGCGCCCGATTATCTTCGTGCTCAACAACTCCGGCTATCTCAGCGAGCGCATGCTGTGCAAGGACATGGCCACCGCCTACAACGACATCGCAGCCTGGAACTACGCCGAACTTCCTCACGCCTTCGGCTGCCAGGGCTGGTTCACTGCACGGGTGAGCACCTGCGCGCAACTCGACGGCGCACTGAAGTCAGCCGCGCAAGCCGACAGCGCCGCCTACATCGAAGTCGTCACCAACGCCTACGAGGCCCCACCGATGTACAAGAAACTGCACGAGAACGTGAAGTCGTTCTACAACATCAAGTAGGCATGGCAACCAGCACAGCCAGATTCCACTCGCATCTCAGTCGACCTGACTAGCCGGTATCGTCGGCATCGTCAAGAGTCGCCGCCATGAAGGACAGCCGTGATCTCAACGGACCAGCCGATCGAGCCTTTGGACGGCCCTGGCGGACAGCCCGATGAGCCGTTGGCCTACCTTGCCGTCCTGGGCGATGGCGGCGCGGAACGTAGCGTGCCGATTTTTGATCAGCTGTTCGTCGGCCGCGAATGCGTGGGGATCAGCGAGCCGCGCCGCCTGGTGATTCCCGATCCAGAGATATCCCGTACTCACCTCGAGATCCGGCTTGACCCGGCAAGCGATCAGGCTTTCATCATCGACACGAGCAGCAACGGCACCTTGCTCAACGGTGCACGGCTCGAGCGCGCAGTTCCGCTGCGGATCAGGCCCGGCGATGACATCCGAATCGGCGATGTTGAATTGACCTTCCACTCGCAGCTGTTCACGGCCGTCCCCGGTGATGTCCCGGGACGCACGCCGCTGCGTATCAGCCATTCCGCCATGGTGATGGTGGTTGGCGACATCGTTAACTACTCGACGATCTCCCAGGTGACTGACGAGGCCGTGATGGCGCGTAGCCTGCACATGTTGTGGCAGCGGCTCGGCGGTGTCCTGCGCGGGCACGATGGCACGCTCAGCCACTACGCTGGCGATGCGCTGTTCGCGGTCTGGGAGCTGAGCAGGTTCCAGGACGCCGCCGAGCGGGCGATCGACTTCGCGCTCGCCGCAAATCGGGTTGTCCAGGAGCTCGCGCCCGACCTCGCGTTGCGCGCCCCGGACGGCTCGCCGATTCACATGGGTTGGGGTGTGGTGAAGGGCATGGCCGCACTGGCCCCAATGACCAGATCGGCCGATGCGGTCATCGGCGACGCGACCAATGTGGCGTTCCGGTTGGCTGGGCTCGCCGGCCGCCAGGGCAGGGCGGCGGTGATGGTGACCGGGGGCGTGCGCCGCGGCGTCGCGGCACGGTTCAGGTGGGGCGCGGGCGAACGCGTCGAGATCAAGGGCCGGCGTGGAACGGAGACAGTGTTCCCGGTCATCGCGCGGACAACCCTGAGGACCCCTCCCATCCGGGTGGACGACGCGAGACGGGCGGCCGCGAACCGGATAGACCGCCGCGAACCAGGCATCTGAACAGCGGGATCACGCGCCGCACTGGCCGGCAGAAGTGTTGTTGCAGAAGGGCCACTCCTGCATCTTGCCCATGCTCATCTTCAAGATCTGGCCCGACGGCGACCCGGCGGCAAGCTGGGCTGTGACGGGCGCGCCCACGGCCTCGTTCTGCTCGTCTGTGCTGGCGGTGACGCTTCCGGTAGCCACTTCGTTGGATACGGATGTCAGCGTGAAGTCCACGGTGGCCGTCGGCGCGTTGGCAACGGCACAAGTGGGGCAGGCCGTTAGGTCGGCGTAGGACAAGTGGCCGGAACCGGTCGATTGGATCACCACCGTCTGCGCGTGCGCACGCCAGGTACCGACGAAGGGGGCCAACCCGGCTACCTCGGCAGGGGCCGATGCGGACGTCGGGGTGTTGGCGGTTGCGGTCGAAGTGGCTGGGGTAGTGGGGCCGGCCTGGGCGGGCGGGGCCTCGATCATGGTGGTCGTCGGGACCGGAGTGCTTATCGCGGTGTTGTTCGACTTCTTGGCGGCGAAGTAGATGCCGACGCCGACGAGAACGGCCGCTGCCACCACGGCGCTCAGGCCCAGGAGCCACCGGTTGCGGCCACCGCCGGGCGCGGGCTGGGCCACGAGCGGGCCGACCGGCTGTTGCGGGGCGTGCTGGCGCGGCCATGCGCCGGGTGCTTGGACCGGTGGATGCGGGAGTGCCGGTCGATGGGGGAGCGGTGCGGCGATGGGTGACGTGGTGCCGGTGAGGGCGTGGCGGGCGGCGGTGGCCAGGTCGTGGGCGTTTTGGTAGCGCTGGTCGGGGTTCTTGGCCATGCCGGTGGCGATGACCTCGTCGAAGCCGGCCAGGGCGGGATCACGGCCGCTGGGTTTGGGCGGGTCCAGCGTCAAGTGCCCGGCGATCTGCTGTTCGACACTATTGCCGGGGAAGGGCTGGTCGCCGGTGAGGCATTCATAGAGCACACAGGCCAACGCGTAGATGTCGGCGCGGGCGTCGGCGGTGCCTGTGGTGAAACGCTCGGGGGCCATGTAGGCCAGGGTGCCGACCATCATGCCGGTGCTGGTCAGTTTGGTGGCCGCAGCGTCGTGGGCGATGCCGAAGTCGATCAGATAGACGAAGTCGAGACCGGTCACCAGCGCGTTGGAGGGTTTGATGTCGCGGTGAACCAGCCCGGCTCGGTGTGCGGCGTTGAGCGCGGCGGCCAGCTGCTCCACCACGGCCACCGCCCGCTGCGGGCTCATCGGCCCGTCGCGGGCGAGCAGACCGCTGACGTCGATGCCGTCGATGACCGGCATCACCAGATAGAGCCGGCCATCGATCTCGCCGGTGTCATGTATCGGGATGATGTGCGGCTCGGTCAACCGCGCTGCAGTGTGGGCCTCGCGGCGAAACCGCTCCCGATATCCGGGCTCGGCGCCCAGCTCGGTGGCCAGCACCTTGATCGCCACGTCCCGGCCGATGACGGTGTCGTGGGCCTTGTAGACCTTGCCCATGCCACCCTCGCCGATCACCGACAGCAGCCGGTAACGCCCAAACGTCGCCTCTTCCACCGGTTGACCCCCTCACCCCATCTGGTGGGATGCTACCGACGACTGTTCCCGCAGGCCGCCTCGAGGCGCAGCTGATTCCTGGATCACTGAACAGAAGAGCAGCGGACCGGCTACTATCCGCGGCAATTACACCCCGGCGGGCGCGAAGATCTGGATCCAGATCACGTCCAACGGAAAGCCGGAAACCGGCAGCGTGAACGTCCCGACGGCATCGTGACAAGAGCGCTCAGATCCAGTCGTAACGCGGACATCTCACAACCCTGGCTGGTCGTCGATGATGCCGAGCCAGAT
>JAFAWC010000350.1 GCA_019242135.1 Mycobacteriaceae bacterium
TTTCGCTGCCGTGGGTGGCGCCGAGACCGAGCGCGCGCAGACCGACGCTGACATGGTCGAAGCGGTAGGTGTACGTGGGCGCGATCGCACTGTAGCCGTCTGCGAAAGCCCAGCTCGGGCCGCCGAACATCACGTCGGAACCCACTGCGATCGCCGCCTGCCGTCGTGGATAGCCCGGATATGCGGCCAGCACGCGGTCACGTGCGTCCGGCGCCGCCCGGCGGAAGTAATCGTCGATCAGCGCAGGCCGGGTGGGCAGCATCGGCGCCCGGCCCCACGCGAACATCGTCGCCTCGTGGCTGTTGGTCCCGACGATCAGCGGCAGTCGGGTCATCTCGCCGGCTCGCGCGGCGTCGATCGGATGCCGCGGCAGCAGCTCGACGCCGTGGGTGAGCCCGTAGGCGAATACCGGGGTCGCCGCGGCGCTGCGCTGTTGGACCTGGCCGGCGGCGCGGCGTAGCAGTCGCGCGGGCAGCTCCTTGATCTGGCCCACCTCGGCGCCGAGCTCAACCAAAAATTCGGCGGCGCGACGGGCCCGCAGCTCGCGGTCGGCGATCAGCGGCAGCGCGGGACTCTGCGCGATCGCGCGTCCGAACAAGCCGTCGGCGGCCGGACTGGCCAGCAGCGCCAAAACCGAGGTCGCACCTGCGGATTCGCCGAATACCGTCACCCGCTGCGGGTCGCCGCCGAACGCGGCGATGTTGTCGCGCACCCAGCTCAGGGCCGCGATCTGGTCGCGCAGTGCGAGGTTGTCGTCGAAGCCGTCGCCGAGGCTGGATAGTTCCAGGCCGCCGAACACGCCGATGCGATAGGTGACGTTGACGACCACCACCTCGCCGTTGGATGCCAGGCGCGCGCCGTTGTAGAGCTGAAACTGGCCGGCGCCGAACGCGAAAGCACCGCCCGGAATCCACACCATGACCGGCAGCGACGCGGTGGTGTCTGGTGACCACACGGTCAGCGTCAGGCAGGCCTCGTCGCGGACCTTCGGATCGTCGCGGCCGCCGCCGACAAAGGTCTTGCCCTGCAGCGGAATCGGTCCGTGCTCGACCGCATCGCGCACACCGGGCCATGGCGCGAGCGGTTCTGGCGCCCGGAACCGGCGCTCACCGACTGGCTGCTGGGCGTAGGGCACGCCGCGCCACACGCCCACGCCCAATTCGGTGGCGCCGGACAGCGCGCCGCAGGGCGGATGCACAACGGTGCCAACTCCGGCATGGACGGTCACGCCCGAATCGTAGTGTGCGAAGCTGGGCATGGACCCGGCTTGCGAAGCAATGGAGCGGCGCGATGACCTTCAACGAGGGCATGCAGATCGACACGAGCACCACGTCGAGCAGCGGCGGCATGGGCCGCGGGCTCGCGATCGGCGGGGGGCTGGGCGGGTTGGTGATCGCAGTCGTGGCACTGCTGCTCGGGGTGGATCCCGGCACCGTCGGCACCGGCGGGCCGCAAGCCGGCCAGCAGGCGGATACCTCCGGCTTCGACGTCAGTCAGTGCAAGACAGGCGAAGACGCGAACCGGATTCTGGGATGTCGCATCGTTGCCACGGGCAACTCGGTGGACGCGGTGTGGACCCAGCTGATGGGCAGCCAGTACACCCGCCCGCACGTCCGGCTCTTCCACGGCGAGGTCAATACCGCGTGCGGCGGCGCGACCACCGAGGTCGGTCCGTTCTACTGCCCCGGCGACCAAACCGCCTACTTCGACACCGACTTCTTCCAGGTGCTCGTCGACCAATTCGGTTCCAGCGGCGGCCCGTTCGCACAGGAGTATGTGGTGGCCCACGAATTTGGCCACCATGTGCAGGACGTGCTCGGCGACATCGGCCGGGCGCAGCAGGGCGCGCAGGGAGCGCAGGGCAACGGCGTGCGCACCGAGCTGCAGGCCGACTGCTACGCGGGCGTCTGGGGGCACTACGCGTCCACCGTCAAACAACAGAGCACGGGCGTGCCCTACCTGAACCCGTTGACCGACAAAGACATCGCCGATGCGCTGTCGGCTGCCGCGTCGGTCGGCGATGACTGGATCCAGAAACGAACGACCGGGCGCGTCAGCCCGGAGTCGTGGACTCACGGCTCGTCGGAGGAACGCCAGCACTGGTTCACCGTCGGTTACCAGACCGGTGATCCCAAACGTTGCGACACCTTTGACGCCACCGACCTCGACAACGGCTGACCGCCGCATCAGAACAACGTCGGCTGCGCACGCGCCGCCAGGCGTGCGGGCGGCGACGTGAACCCCCGCGTGTCTGGCCCCAGACGGTGTCGGGAGATCAGCGGTGCGGTCCGGCGGCGCAGCGCTTCCCGGTAGCCGGCTGGCAGATAGGCGCCGTGGCGGTACAGCTCGCGGTACCGGCCGACGAGCTGCGGGTGCGACCCGGTCAGCCAGGACATGAAAAAACCGCGGGTGGAACCGCGCAGGTGCAGCCCGAACACGGTGACCGAGGTGGCACCGGCGGCGGCGATCTGCCCGAGCAGCGTGTCCAGATGCTCAACGGAGTCGCTGAGATACGGAAGCACCGGGGCCACCATCACATGGCAGTTGAAACCCGCGTCACGCACCGCGCTGATCAGGGCCAGCCGGGCAGGTGGCGGCGCAGTGCCCGGCTCGACGTCGCGGTGCAGCTCCGGGTCGGCGACCGCCAACGAGATCGCGACGCTGACCGGCACCGCCTCGGCCGCGGTCTTCAGCAGCGCAAGGTCACGCCGCAACAATGTGCCCTTGGTCAAAATCGAGAACGGCGTACCCGAATCAGCCAGCGCCGCAATGATTCCCGGCATAAGCGCGTATCGCCCTTCGGCTCTTTGGTAGGGGTCGGTGTTGGTGCCGAGCGCAATGGTGCCTCGCTGCCACGACGGCCGGTGAAGTTCGCGCCGCAGCACGTCGGCGACGTTGGTCTTGACGACGATCTCGGTGTCGAAATCTTTTCCCGGATCGAACTCCAGGTATTCGTGGGTTGGCCGGGCGAAGCAGTATCGGCACGCGTGCGAGCAGCCCCGGTATGCGTTGACGGTGTACCGGAACGGCAACATGGCCGCATCCGGGATCTTGTTGACGGCCGACTTGCACAGCACCTCGTGAAACGTGATCCCGTCGAACTGCGGCGTGCGAACACTGCGGACGAAGCCGATCCGCTGCAACCCCGGCAGTGCGCCGTCGTCGACGCCCACACCCTGGCCTTCCCACCGCACCCCATTATTCGAACACATGTTCTATCGAAGTTCAAGGCTTTTGCTTACGGGAAACGGTGCGGTGCTTGACTTAGCCGTGTGACGGAACTGTTGTTCTCCTACGGCACGCTTCGTCAGCGCGAGGTGCAGTTGACGACGTTCGGCCGGGCACTCAACGGCCACGCGGACGCAATCGTCGGCTACGAGCTGCATTACGTGACGATCACCGACCCGCACGTGATCGCGACCAGCGGCAGCGACCGGCACCCGATCCTTCGCCCGACCGACCATCCGCGGGCCGAAGTCCAGGGCACGGTGTTCACGATCACCGAGGCCGAGCTGGCCGCCGCCGACGAGTACGAGGTCGACGACTATCGCCGGGTGCTGGTGCCGTTGCGCTCGGGCGCGCAGGCGTGGGTGTACGTGTTCGCCGGCTGACTACCACGTCTTGAGCGCGCAGGTCGCGACCGACTCACCGTCCTGTTGCGTGACCACCTGCCCGTCGATCGCGATCTCGCAGTGCGGATTCGGGCTCCCGCTATAGCGCGCGGCGCCGCCGGCCATCACGTAGGCCCAGCTGGTGTCGTTCAATGTCGTGTCGAAGACCCACGGCGCACCGGGAGAAACGCTGACGTTCACATTTCGCAGGTAGGCCGACGAATTCGCGTCCAGCGCGGCTCGGTTCGCCGGTTCCGCGGCCAGGTAGTTGAGGTTGATCGTCGCCTCGATCTGGGTCGTGACCGTGTACCTGACCTGGTGTGCGGCGGGGTCGGCGCGCGATATCGCATGTGTGGATGTGAGGCCCACGGCGGCGATCGTCAGCGCCGCTCCGAATCGGGTTCCCGCGGTTCGCATACAGGTCACATCGCCCTACGCTACCGAATCGTTACGCCCGAGACGACCCTAGGCTGGCCGCTGACCTCGCGGCTCACCGGACCAGTCGCGAAAGCACTTCCTCGACAACTGATTTCGGCGGGACGGCTACCTGGTCACCGGTCCCGAGGTCCCTGACCGTGACCTCGGGGCTGTCCGCATGCTTGATCAACGCGATCGATGCCCCGGAGCGGTCGGCGGCGCGCATCGCCGCCTTGAGGCCCCGGTCGCCGTACGCGACGTCGACCCGCACGCCGGCGGCCCGCAACGTCGCGGCGAGCGTGGTGATGTCGAGCTTGGCGTCCTCCCCCATCGGGATGCAGAACACGTCACACCGCGACGCGTCGCCCGCGGTCTTACCCTCCGCCCGGATCGCGAGCACGGTTCGATCGACGCCGAGCCCGAAACCTATGCCGGACACATCCTTTCCGCCCAGCTCGCGCATCAGCCCGTCGTAGCGGCCGCCGCCGCCGATCCCCGACTGGGCGCCCAGCCCGTCGTGGACGAACTCGAACGTGGTCTTGGTGTAGTAATCCAGACCGCGCACCAGCCGCGGATTGATCTCGTACGGCACACCGAGCCTGTCCAGGTGCGCAAGGACGGTTTCGAAGTGGCGTTTGGCCCCCTCGGACAGATGGTCGAGCATGACCGGCGCCTCGGCGAGCTGCTCGCGAACGTGTGGGCGCTTGTCGTCGAGCACGCGCAGCGGGTTGATCTGGGCCCGCTGGCGGGTGTCCTCGTCGAGGTCGAGGGTGAGCAGGAATTCCTGCAGCAGTTCCCGGTATTGCGGGCGGCAGGTGTTGTCGCCCAGCGAGGTGATCTCCAGCCGGACGTCCGCTAACCCGAGCGAGCGGTACCCGGCGGCGGCGATCGCGATCACTTCGGCGTCGAGCGCAGGGTCGTCCACGCCGATCGCCTCGATGCCCACCTGCTGCAGTTGGCGGTATCGACCCGCCTGCGGGCGCTCGTAGCGGAAGAACGGCCCGGCGTAGCACAGCTTGATCGGCAGCGGACCGCGATCAAGGCCGTGCTGGATGACGGCGCGGATCACCCCGGCGGTGCCCTCGGGACGCAGCGTGACCGACCGGCCGCCGCGGTCGGTGAACGTGTACATCTCTTTGGACACCACGTCGGTGGACTCGCCGACGCCGCGGGCGAACAGCGCGGTGTCTTCGAAGATCGGCAGCTCGACGTCGCTGTAGCCGGCGAGTCGGGCGGCGCGCAGCAACCCGTCGCGCACGGCGACGAACTCGGCCGACGCCGGCGGCAGATAGTCGGGCACACCCTTGGGTGCCTGGAATTCGGTCACGCGCTGAGGCCTTCGAGAAACGGGTTCGCGCGGCGTTCGGCCCCGATGGTTGTCGCTTCGCCGTGTCCCGGCAGTACCACGGCGTCGTCGTCGAGGACCAGCAGTTTTGTCACGATCGATCCCAGCAGGTCGCGTCCGCTGCCGCCGGGCAGATCGGTACGTCCGACGGACTGGCGGAACAGCGTGTCGCCGCTGAATACGACCTCGCCTGGGCCGTCCTCGACGCGGAAAACGACCGACCCGCGGGTGTGGCCCGGGGTGTGGTCGACGGTGACGGTGATGCCGCCGAGATCGACCTTGTCGCCGTCCCGGTCCAGCTCGACGACCTGCTTGGGCTCGCGGAACAGCGCACCGAACAGCAGCTGACCCAGCCGCGGACCGAAGCCCTTGATCGGGTCGGTCAGCATGAAGCGGTCCTCCGGGTGGATGTAGGCGGGGCAGCCGTAGGTGTCGGCGACCTTCTGCGCCGACCAGATGTGGTCGATGTGCCCGTGGGTCAGCAGCACCGCCGCGGGTGTTAGCTGGTGCTCGTCGAGAATCCGGCGCAACGGCGCCATGGCCCGCTGCCCGGGGTCGACGATGATCGCGTCTGACCTCGGACCTTGTGCCAGCACGTAGCAGTTGCACGCCAACATCCCGGCCGGGAATCCAGTCAGCAACACCGCTCCAGTTTCGCACTGCCAGGTCGGCCGCTCGGTGCTGCATGGCACACTCGGTGGCCGAGACCCCTGAGCGACAAAGCGACAAGCTCGGACGAAGAGCAGACCACCAGCGATGAGCCCTCGGGCGAAGAGCAGACCACCACGGCAGTAGGAGGACAGCGGCGTGCCGACCAACAAGCAGCGGCGTGCGACGGCGAAGCGGAAACTCGAACGGCAGCTCGAGCGGCGCGCCAAGCAGGCACGTCGGCGGCGCATCTTAACGATCGCGGCCATCGCAGCGGTCGTCGTTGTGGTGGCCGGCCTCGCGCTGTGGCAATTCGTCTTCAACAAGAGCTCGAAAAGCACGCCTACGGCCGCGTCCACCAGCAATTCCGCGCCGACGCCGACGCCGGCCGCACCGGTGCAGGCCGGCGTGCTGCCGCCGTTCAAGCCGCCGGCAAACCTCGGTGCCAACTGTCAGTACCCCGCCACACCCAACGAGCCGGCCGCCAAACCGGTCGCGCCGCCAAAGACCGGCCGGATCGACACGAGTCCGCCAAATGATCGGATCAGCATGAGCATCACGACGAACCAAGGCCCGTTCGGAGTCATGCTCAACAACGCGCAGGCACCGTGCACCGTCAACAGTTTCGTCAGCCTGGCCCAGAAGGGCTTCTACAACGACACCCACTGCCACCGGTTGACGACGGGCCCGACCTTGTTCGTGGTGCAGTGTGGAGACCCGAAGGGGGATGGTACCGGCGGCCCGGGCTACAAATTCGACGACGAGTACCCGTCCAACCAGTACCTTCCCGACGACCCGGCGCGGACCCAGCCGGTGGTGTACCCCCGCGGCACGCTGGCGATGGCTAACGCCGGGCCGGGCACCAACGGCAGCCAGTTCTTCGTCGTCTACAAGGATTCGCAGCTGCCGCCGAACTACACCGTGTTCGGCAAGGTCGACGACAAGGACATGGGGGTGCTGGACAAGATCGCCGCCGCCGGAACGGTGGACGGGTCGCCCGACGGCAAGCCCAAAACGGACGTGGTCATCACGTCCGCACGCCTGGACTAGCGACCACCCGGCGCCGATCACACCGAGCGCTAGCGCGGCGGCCGGAGCACTCTCATCGCGACCTTCATGATCGGCTCGGGCACCCAGTCCTTCATGGCCAGCGCGCTTGCCGCGGCCCGGCTGCGGACTACGGTGCCGCGACCGAACATCTTGTTCAGCGGTCCGCCCGACGGCTCGAGCTCGAAATGCAAGGGCGGTTTGCCGTCCGAGGCGCCCAACGCGTTCGAGATCACCACCCGTTGGATCTCGCTGGTGCCCTCAAAGATCGTGTACAGCTTGGCATCCCGGTACCACTTCTCGACCGGGTGGTCGCTGATGTAACCCCAGCCGCCCATGGTCTGGATCGCCCGTTCGGTGGCCCGCACGGCGACCTCGCTGGCAGCCAGTTTCGACATCGAGCCCTCCCCGCGCTCGAAGGCCACGCCGTTGGCGGCCATCCATGACGCCCGCCACGTCAGCAGCCGCGCCGCATCCAGGCCGGTGGCCAGCTCGGCGATCGGGAAGGCGATGCCCTGGTTGTCGATGATCGGCGCACCGAACGCCTCCCGGCGCCTGGCGTATGCGGTCATGTATTCCAGTGCGGCCCTGGCGATGCCGAGCGCCTGCGCGGCCACCATGGGTCGCGTCTGCTCGAAGGTGCCCAGCGTGGCCGAACCTGAGTGGCGGCCGCCCTCTACTGCCTTCCGCGCCTTGGCCAGCTTGTGCTCGAGCTTCTCCTCGCCACCGAGCAGGTTCTCCCCCGGCAACCGGACGCTGTCGAACTTCAGCTCCGCGGTGTGCGACGCCCGGCAGCCGAGCTTGTCGAGCTTGCGCATCATCTCCAAACCCGGTGTGCCGCCCGGCACCACGAACAGCGCCTGACCGCGGTGGCCAAGCTCCTCGTCGACCACGGCGTTCACGACGTGCACGTTCGCGATACCACCGTTGCCGATCCACATCTTGTGCCCGTCGATGATCCAGTCGCCGCCATCGCGGGTCGCGTGGGTACGCAGATTGCGAACGTCGCTGCCGCCCTCGGGTTCAGAGATCGCTAACGCGGCAAGCTTGAGATCGCCGGGCGTGCCGAAACATTCGGGCGCCCACTGCAGCATCTGCTCCGGCGAGGCGGCCTGGCCGATCGCTGACAGCGCCAGCGCCGGCATCACGATCGCCAGCCCGATACCCGCGCAGCCCCAAAAGATCTCCTCCATGAACATCGGCAGCGACAGACCAGTCGGGTCGCCGATCAGATCGCGATAGAACAACGGACTGTAGAAGCCCCGTTCGGCCGCCTCCTCCAAGACCGGCCACGGGAACGCCTGGCGCTTGTCGTATTCGGCGGCCACCGGGCGGATGCAGTCCTCGGCGAACTTGTGCGCGCGCTTCGCCAGATCATGCTGCGCCGCCGTCGGTGTCAGGTCGAACGTCACCCGATAGTCGATACCCGCGGTACCGCTTCCAAAACATCTGTTCACCGAACGCTCGCCGGCGCCCAACGTGCGGCCAATGCGAAATCCAGGCCATTTTTTCGCAGTGAGCGCACGCTCGGCGCAGACGACCCCGAAAATCAGGCCGCCGAGGTCACCCGATAGACGTCGTAGACGCCCTCGACGTTGCGGACCACGTTGAGGACGTGGCCGAGGTGCTTGGGGTCACCCATCTCGAACGTGAAACGGCTGATCGCCACCCGATCGCCGGAGGTCGTCACCGAGGCCGACAAAATGTTGACCTTCTCGTCGGCGAGCACCCGCGTGACGTCGGATAACAGCCGGTGCCGGTCGAGCGCCTCGACCTGGATGGCCACCAGGAACACCGACGACGGCGACGGCGCCCACTCGACTTCGATGATCCGTTCGGCCTGCTGCTGCAGCGACTCGGCGTTGGTGCAGTCGGTGCGATGCACGCTGACCCCGCCGCCGCGGGTGACGAAGCCCAGGATGTTGTCGCCGGGCACCGGTGTGCAGCACTTGGCCAGCTTGGTCAGCACACCCGGGGCGCCCGGAACCGCCACGCCGGTGTCTTCGATGTTGCGCTGGCGCACCGGCATCGTCGCGGGTGTCGACCGCTCGGCCAGCTCGTCCTCCGCCGCCTCGTCACCGCCCAGTTGCGCGAGCAGCCGTTGCACGACATGCCGCGCCGAGATGTGACCCTCGCCCACCGCGGTGTACAGCGCTGAGACGTCGGCATACCGCAGCTCGCGTGCGAGCGCACCCATTGAGTCAGCATTCATCAAGCGCTGCAAGGGAAGTCCGCCGCGGCGCACCTCGCGCGCGATGCCATCCTTCCCGGCTTCCAGCGCCTCCTCGCGGCGCTCCTTGGCGAACCACTGGCGGATCTTGGCCTTGGCGCGCGGCGACACGACGAAGGTCTGCCAGTCGCGCGACGGACCGGCGTTCATCGCCTTCGAGGTGAAGATCTCGACGACTTCGCCGTTTTCGAGCTTGCGTTCCAGCGCGACGAGGCGGCCGTTGACCCTGGCGCCGATGCACCGGTGGCCGACCTCGGTGTGCACCGCGTAGGCGAAATCGACCGGCGTCGACCCGGTCGGCAACGTGACCACGTCGCCCTTGGGCGTGAACACGAAGATCTCCTGCACTGCAAGGTCGTAGCGCAGTGACTCCAGGAATTCGCCCGGGTCGGCCGCCTCCCGCTGCCAGTCGAGCAGCTGACGCATCCATGCCATGTCGTCGATCTCGGCGGCCGCGTGGCTGTGTGGTAACCCGTTGCGCCCCTTGGCCTCTTTGTACCGCCAGTGCGCCGCGATTCCGTATTCGGCGGTGCGGTGCATGTCCCCGGTGCGGATCTGGATTTCCAGCGGCTTGCCCTCCGGGCCCACCACCGTGGTGTGCAGCGACTGGTACACGCCGAACCGCGGCTGCGCGATGTAGTCCTTGAACCGGCCGGCCATCGGCTGCCACAGCGAATGCACCACGCCGACAGCGGCGTAACAGTCGCGGATCTCCTCGCAGAGGATGCGCACACCCACCAGGTCGTGGATGTCGTCGAAGTCGCGGCCCTTGACGATCATCTTCTGGTAGATCGACCAGTAGTGCTTGGGCCGGCCCTCGACGACCGAGTTGATTTTCGACGCGCCCAGCGTGGAGACGATCTCGGCTCGCACTTTGGCCAGGTAGGTGTCACGCGACGGCGCCCGGTCGGCCACCAACCGCACGATCTCCTCGTAGCGCTTGGGGTGCAGGATGGCGAACGACAGGTCCTCCAGTTCCCACTTGACCGTTGCCATCCCCAGCCTGTGTGCGAGCGGCGCGATGACCTCCAGCGTTTCTCGTGCCTTGCGGGCCTGCTTCTCCGGCGGCAGGAACCGCATCGTTCGCATGTTGTGCAGGCGGTCGGCGACCTTGATCACCAGAACCCGCGGATCACGGGCCATCGCGATCACCATCTTGCGGATGGTCTCCCCTTCGGCGGCGCTGCCCAGCACCACCCGGTCGAGCTTCGTCACCCCGTCGACGAGGTGACCGACCTCTTCGCCGAAGTCGGCGGTCAGCGCCTCCAACGTGTAGCCGGTGTCCTCGACCGTGTCGTGCAGCAGCGCGGCGATCAGCGTGGTGGTGTCCATGCCGAGTTCGGCAAGGATGTTCGCGACGGCCAGCGGGTGGGTGATGTACGGGTCGCCGGAGCGGCGGAACTGGGCGGCGTGGCGTTCCTCGGCGACCTCGTAGGCCCGCTGAAGCATCGACAGGTCCGCCTTGGGATAGATCTCCTTGTGCACCGCGACCAGCGGCTCCAGCACGGGGTTGACGGTGCCGCGCTGCGAGGTCATCCGGCGGGCCAGACGCGCGCGAACCCGCCGCGATGCGCTCGACGACTTCGGCGGCGCGGAGCCCCCGGGCGGTGCAGGCGCTGCGGACCCCCCTGCCGCTGCAGGCGGCGCGGACCCCTCGGGCGCTGCGGGCGCCTCGGACCCCCCCGCCGTTACGGGCGCCGCGGAGCCTTCGGGCGCTAAGGGCGCTACGGGCGCCAAGGGCCCCCCGACTGATGCAG
>JAFAWC010000500.1 GCA_019242135.1 Mycobacteriaceae bacterium
CCTCCTGCCGGCCGGTCGCCGCCAGTGCCGTGATCATCGCCCTCGACTTGACCACGGTCTCGTCGAACTCCCCGTCCGGATCGGAGAGGGCGATGATGGCGCCGCCGACGCCGAACGTCACCCGCCCGGCGTTGACCACGAGGGTTCGGATCACGATGCTGAGGTCGCTGGCGCCCGACAGCGAAAACCACCCGAGCGCACCGGAATACACCCCGCGCGGCCCCTGCTCGAGCCGGTCGATGATCTCCATCGTGCGTACTTTGGGGGCACCCGTCATCGACCCGCCGGGGAATGCGGCGCGGATGCAGTCGACCGCCGATCGGCCCGGTGCCAGCGTGCCGCGGATCGTGGAGACGAGCTGGTGCACCGCCGCGTAGGTTTCGACGTCGAACAGCTTGGGCACGTGGACCGATCCCACCGAGCAGACCGTGTTGAGGTCGTTGCGGAGCAGGTCGACGATCATGAGGTTTTCGGAGCGGTCCTTCGGGTTGTTGCGGAGCTCCTCTCGCAGTGCACGATCCCGGGCGGCATCGGCGCCCCGGGGCCGGGTGCCCTTGATCGGCTTCGCCTCGACGGCTCCGTGTCGGTCAACGGAGAGGAACCGCTCGGGGGATGCGCTGAGGACTGCCACGTCGCCGAAGTCGAGGAGCGCCCCGAAGGGGACCGGGCTTACCTTGCGAAGGTGGGCGAAGGTCGGCAACACGTCGATCGGCGTGTGTACGGTGACCATGTTTGTCAGGCAGATCTCGTAGGACTCACCGGCGTTGATCTCGTCCAGGCACTCGTCGATCCGCTTGAGATAGGCGTCCCGGTCGTGCCTGAGCTCGACGTTCATGCCGATGTCCGGATCGGTCATGGCCGGGCCCGACAGGGTGGGGACCGGGGCCGGATCGGTGGGGGCGGCAGGCAGGGCGCTCAGGACCTGCGCGGTGTTCGCCAGCCAGGCGCGGGCGTCGGCGGTCCCGGCCGCGTCCCCGGCGATGGAGAGGGCGAGGAGATAACTGGTCCGTGACCCGTGGTCGAGCACAAGGGCCCTGTCGGCGAAGAGCAGCGCGGCGTCGGGCGTATCGGCCCGGTGCGCGTCGGCGCCCCCGGTCTCCGCCTTCAGCTCATAGCCCAGATAGCCGACGTAGCCGAGGTTGAAGTCGAAGGGCAGGCCCGCCGGCGTCGGCATCTCCCGGGCACGCAGTTGCTCGTCGAGGTAGTCGAAGAACCGTTGCTGAACCCGCTCGGCGGTCCCGTCGGCCCGCGCGACGACGACCTCGGCGTCAGCGACGCTGTAGCTGACATGCTCGGCGAGCGGACCGTCCCCGTTGCCCATGAGCGAGAAACGCGACAGCCCGTCGACGACGGAGCTGCTGTCGAGCCAGAAGCCGTGGTGGCCGTCGGCGAACAGCGAGGTGTAGGCGGTCAGCGCGTCAGGCTCGACGTCGAGGTGCTGCACGTGCAGGTCGTAGCGGTGCGCCGGCTCGGTGGTGCGCGCCGGAGCGAGGGACTGTGCCGACCGGCCCGCGGCCAACGCGAAGAAGTTGGCCAGCAGCTCAGCGCCGTAGGTGCTGCTGATCGACTCGGGATGGAACTGCACGCCCCACAACGGCAGGTGGCGGTGGCGCACGCCCATGACGACCCCGTCGTCGGTCCACCCCAGTGTCTCAAGGTCTTCCGGAAGCGACGTCACGGCCAGCGAGTGGTAGCGCACAACGTCGAACGGCGAGGGAATGCCCGCGAAGAGGTCGACGCCGGTGTGCCGGACCGACGAGATGCGTCCGTGCATGGGCTCGGGTGCGCTGCCCACCTCGCCGCCGAACAGGTGGCAGAGGCCCTGGTGACCAAGGCAGACGCCGAGCACCGGCAGACCGCTGTCGAGAATCACGCGGGCGCTCACACCGAAGTCGCGGTCCCGATCGGGCCGACCCGGGCCCGGCGAGATGACTGCGGCATCGAACTCGTCGAACCGGATGTCCGCCCAGGGCGTGTCGTTGCGGACAACGGTCGGCGGCTGCCCGCACACCTCGCCGATCAATTGGTAAAGGTTGTAGGTGAAGGAGTCGTAGTTGTCGACGAGGATCACGCGCATCAGGCCGCGCTCCCCGACTCGATGCCGGCGTCGATGATCAGATCCTCGATCCGGCACGTCTCGCCGATGATCAAGTCGTAGAGCTGCTTCATGAAGCTCGGATCCAGACCGTTGGCCTCGGCAAATCGGGCCGCCCTCTGCTGCACCACATTGATCCGGTGAGGTTGCATCATCGGCACCGCGTGCTCGCGCTTGTAGTAGGCGATGCTGCGGCACACGGCGACGCGCGCACCCAGTGCCGCAAGGAACTCCGCGTCGATCCGATCCAGGTCCGCACGCAGCGTCTCGAGAGCGCCGTGGTCTGTGTTATCCCGAACCGATTGGTCCGCAACCGCTTTCATGTCGATCTTCCCCTCTAGGCGATGTCTGTTGAAGCGTGCCGGGTGTCCGGCCGCCTATTGCTTTCCGTCAAATCCCGGCCTGGTAAAGGACCGGTACCTTTCCCCGCTGCGTGCGGGCGAACTGATCGGTGACCACCCGATGCACCTCGAAATCGAGGCAGCGCGGGCTGACGATCACCTCGTGAAGTTCGTGGGCGCCGCTCAGCACCGTCCGGACCGCGTCAGTGGTGATCTCTTCCGGTGTGGACGGCGACAGCAGCAGACGCACCCGGTAGCTGTGGCCCTGCCACAGCACCTGAAATTGGCAGTCGCTGGCCGTGGATACGCCCAGGGTCCTCAGCGCTGCCAGAAGCTGCTCACTGGAGAACGTGATCGTGTCGACCGTCATCGAGTTCGGCATGCGGCCGAGCAGCAAGACCGAACGAGCGGCACTGCCGCAGCCGCACGGGCTGGGTATCAGCTGACCCCGATCGCCGAGCCGGTAGCGGAAGAGCGCCATGCCCGACGTTGTCAAAGGCGTGACGACGAGTTCGCCGGGAGTGCCGGGAGGGACCGGTCGGCCGGCCTTGTCGATAACCTCCAGCACGGTGGCGTCCTCGTGGAGGTGGTGCACCGCGCCCGCCTGGTGGGGGCACTGGTAGCCCAGCGGACCCGTCTCGGTCGTCGAATAGGCCAGCGACCGCACGGCGAGGTCCGGTGCGGCGCAACGCAACACGCGCTCCCGCTCAGCTCCCAGCGACTCGCCGATGAAAAGGAAGTTTCGCAGCGGCTGCCGGGGGCGACTACCAAGTCGCGCCAACAGCTCCGTTCCATACGCGGGTGACGCCGCCAACGTATCGATCCGGTGCGCTTCGATCACCGCTGCGGCTTCGGCGGCCGAGGTGTACTCGCCCATTGCGAAGGCAAGCGCCGGCAGGGACCGCGTGACGTCCTGGACGAACAGGAACGCTCCGTTCAAGTCCCCGGCGAACAGACAATTGGCCACGCGGTTCGGCGGTGTCTGCAATGCCGCTCGGAGCCCGCGCGCGCCCAGATGCCTGACCCGGTCGTTGAATTCCCATGAGTGGTAGAGGATTTTCGGCTGACTGGCAGTCCCACTGGAGCGCAGCACGAGTCCGGGGCTGTGCGTATCGAAAACCAGGTCGGCCGAATGCGGTGGGCAACCGGCAGCCAGATCCGCGGCGGAGAGAAGTGGAAGGTCCGCAAGATCGTCGATGGTGTCAACGGCCCCGAGCCCGGGGTAGCGTCGAAACACGTTGGTGGACTGGCGAGCGGCTGTGATGGTGGCTCGAAGATTGTGCTGTTGTGTGGCTTCGATCTCGTCGCGAGAAAGCCAGTCAAGGTTCTCGGCGAGAAGGATTCCTGCGATGTCGCGGAACCGAGACTTCCTCCCGTCGGGGCGTGCGGCCGTGCTCACAACCGTGTCCGCGGCCACCGCGGCCCGACGGTTCGGGGTCAGCACCGGTTTGTGTGTGCACGTGGTCATGACTCAAATGGTCGTGATCAAGCCACGCTTGCGTAATCGCCGGCAATACCAGATTCCACTGCGTGATGGGAAAGGTTTTCCTAGCCGCGAGGTAAGTACGGGGCTCGTTTCGTGCCCTGCGGCGAGCCGACGGCGCCTGGGCTAACCGAATTTGATTGTGTTGAGAGCCGTCAGCGTTCCGGTCGTGCCGGTGTGGTTGATCTCACCGGCGACATTCAACGGGCCTGGGGCCGCGACCACCTGGTTATTGCTGCCGCCGAGGCCAAACGCCGCGGTCAGAGTCGATGGCGTCGGGTTTTTGGTTCCGAGTACGTTGATGAGGTCGCCGGCCTCGATGAAGTTTCCGGTGCCGCCGATATTTATCGCCGCGTTGCCCTGGCCAAACGCTGCTACGACGTTGCCCTGGGTCGCGCTGCTGGTACCGCC
>JAFAWC010000531.1 GCA_019242135.1 Mycobacteriaceae bacterium
CCCGCCCGACGGGCCAGGTCCGCTGCCGGCCGGACGGCTGGTGGCCTGGCTGATCGCCTTATGCTCACCGGAGGTCAGCACATCGCGGGTTTCCTTGACCGACTCGATGGTTTCGCGCGGTCCGCGGATGCGCCGAACCTTGAGGTAACCCAACAGCGCGAGCACCGCCGTGGCCACCACCATGATCCCGAACACGATCAAATACGCGGCCCATCGGGGGAGCCAGAGGTCGAGTAGCGCGCCGATGAAAAAGAAGAAGAAAAACGTCGAGTAGAACAACACGACGAGCGCCGCGATGAAGTACAAGCTGCCGGTGAGGGCTCGTTTCACGTCCCTGGTGATCTCGGCGCGGGCGAGTTCGACTTCGGCGCGCACCAGCGTCGATACCTGCGCCGTCGCTTCCTTGACGAGGTCGCCGATCGAGGGATCGGCGGGCAGGGCGTGTGGATCCGTCAGCGGGATCGACGTGATGGTGTTCGGCACTCCATTTCTGCGATCACCGTTGGCCACGGACATTCCTTCCGCTGTTGGTCGGTCGTCCCTGCGTATGTTGCCACGCGACGCAGTCGGGGACGAGTTCGGCACCTTCCCACGGCGTGCTGGTGCTCAAGTTGCTGCTGTGATTTGGGTACTATTCGGTTCTCGTCGACGGGAGCGTGTGTTGAGGTTCGCGTACGGCCTGCTACTGCTGGCGGTCCTGTTTGCGACGTCGGGTGTGACGCCGATCGCTGCGGCGGCTGCCGGCCCGGTGGTGATGGGCGGCGGGGCAGGCATCGTCGTCAACGGCGAAACTCTCTGCACGTTGACCGCGATCGGCAACGACAACCAGGGCAACCTGGTGGGATTCACCTCGGCGCACTGCGGAGGACCCGGCGCCCAGGTGGCCGCCGAGCAGGCGGACGGGGCGGACATGCTGGGCGTGATGGTCGCGGGAAACGACGCGCTGGACTACGCGGTCATCAAGTTCGACCCGGCCAAGGTGACACCGGTCAGTAACTACAACGGTTTTCAGATCGGCGGCATCGGTCCCGAGCCGGTGTTCGGTCAGATCGCGTGCAAGCAGGGCCGCACCACCGGCTACTCGTGCGGTGTCACGTGGGGGCCGGGCGAGCAGGCCGGCACGATCCTCAGCCAGGTCTGCGGCCGGCCGGGCGACTCGGGTGCGCCCCTGACCGTCGGCAACCAGCTGGTCGGCATGATTCACGGCGCGTTCAGCGAGGACCTGCCGACGTGTGTCATCAAGTACATCCCGCTGCACACCCCGGCGGTGGCCGAGTCGATCAACGCGATCCTCGCCGACCTGGCCGCCAAGGGGCGGCCGGGCGCGGGGTTCGTGCCGGTCCGGTAACTACTTGCTGGCGCGGATCGCCTCAAACACGCCCGGGTCCACCAGGGTTGACGTGTCGCCGAGTTCGCGGCCCTCGGCGACATCGCGCAGCAGACGCCGCATGATCTTGCCGCTGCGGGTTTTCGGCAGTTCCGGCACCACGTGGATCTCGCGTGGCTTGGCGATCGGCGAGATTTCCTTCGCGACGTGTTCCCGGAGCTCTTTCGTCATCTCGTCGTCCTCGCGGTGCTTGGCGTGTGCCTCGAGGATGACAAACGCGCAGATCGCCTGGCCGGTGGTGTCATCGCTGGCACCGACCACGGCGGCCTCCGCGACGTGGGAGTGACCGACCAGCGCCGACTCCACCTCGGTGGTCGAAATCCGGTGTCCGGACACGTTCATCACGTCATCGATACGACCGAGCAGCCAGATGTGGCCGTCGGAGTCGACGCGCGCCCCGTCACCGGCGAAGTACCAGCCCTGCTCGGCGTAGCGGGACCAGTACGTCTCCTTGTAACGCTCCGGGTCGCCCCAGATGCCGCGCAGCATCGCCGGCCACGGCGAGTCGAGCACCAGATAGCCGGTGACATGCTCGGCTTCGTCGGCGCCGGGCTTGAGCTCGTTGCCGTCCTCGTCGACGATCTTCGCCGAGATCCCCGGTAGCGGCGCCATCGCGGCCCCGGGCTTGCACGTCGTGACGCCCGGCAGAGGTGAGATCATCACCGCGCCCGTTTCGGTCTGCCACCAGGTGTCGACCACCGGCGTGCGGTCGCCACCGAACGCGGCGCGATACCACCGCCACGCCTCGGGGTTGATCGGCTCACCGACGCTGCCGAGCAGCCGCAGACTCGAGAGATCGTGGGCGTCGGGGAACTTGCGGCCCCATTTCATGAACGTGCGGATCAGCGTCGGTGCCGTGTAATAAACGGTGACACCGTATTTTTCGATGACCTGAAAATGCCGGTGCTCATCGGGGGATGCCGGGGTGCCTTCGTACACGACCTGTGTCGCACCGTTGGACATCGGGCCGTAGACGATGTAACTGTGCCCGGTGACCCAGCCGATGTCGGCGGTGCACCAGTACACGTCGGTTTCGGGCTTGATGTCGAACACGTTGTGATGCGTGTACGACACCTGCGTGAGGTAGCCGCCGGAGGTGTGCATGATGCCCTTCGGCTTGCCGGTGGTCCCCGACGTGTACAGCAAGAACAACGGATGCTCGGAGTCGAACGCCTCCGGGGTGTGCTCGGTTGACGCCGTCGCGACGGTCTCGTCCCACCACAGGTCGCGTCCCTGCGTCCACGGCACGTCGATGCCGGTGCGCCGCACCACCAGAACATGCTCGACGGAGTCCTGTCCCGCGACGGCCTCGTCGACCGACTCCTTGAGCGACACCGGTTTTCCCCGCCGGAACTGCCCGTCGGTGGTGATCACCAGCTTGGCGTCGGCGTCCTCGACGCGAGCCTTCAGCGCCGTCGCCGAGAATCCGGCGAACACGACGCTGTGCAGCACCCCGAGCCGCGCGCACGCCAGCATCGACACGATCGCCTCCGGCACCATCGGCATGTAGATCGCGACCCGGTCGCCGGTCTTGATGCCCAGCTCGGTGAGCGCATTGGCCGCCTTGCACACCTCGTCGAGCAGCTCGGCATAGGTGATCACGCGGCTGTCGCCGACCGGTTCGCCTTCCCAGTAGATCGCGACGCGGTCGCCGTGTCCGGCCTCGACGTGGCGGTCCACGCAGTTATAGGCGACGTTGAGCTTGCCGCCGGCGAACCACTTGGCGAACGGCGCCTCCGACCAGTCGAGCACCTCACCGAACGGGGTCTGCCACGTCAACCGGTTGGCCTGCTCGGCCCAGAATCCACACCGGTCGGCCTCGGCGGCCTTGTACAGATCGGCGCTCGCGTTGGCTTGCTTGGTGAAATCCTCCGCCGGCGGGTATGTGGCCGGGGCTTGAGCGTGCGTCTCGGTCATGCCTCGCAGCCTAGTCAGGGCCGCGAGCGTAACGCCACGGCGACGAAACGGCCGGAATCTCGCGCCCCGTTACGCTCGCCGACCGGGCAGCGGTCCATACACTCTGCGCAATGAGGCGAATGCGTCTGGCCGCCGCGGCGCTGACCGCCGTCGCGGTCTTGACGCTGGCCGTGGTGTCCGCCTGCGCCGGCCCGGGCGGCGCATCAGACGTCGTCACCGTCAACGGCGGTGAGCCGCAGAACCCGCTGATCCCGACCAACACCAACGAGACCGACGGCGGGCGCATCGTCGACCGGCTGTTCGCCGGGCTGATGTCCTACGACACCAAAGGCACTGCCTCACTGGAGGTTGCGCAGTCAATCGAGACCACCGACAACATCACCTACCGGATCAGACTCAAACCCGGATGGACATTCACCGACGGTTCGCCGGTGACGTCGCGCTCCTTCGTCGACGCCTGGAATTACGGCGCGCTGACCACCAACGGCCAACTGCAGCAGAGTTTTTTCAGCCCGATCGACGGCTACGACGCCGTCGCCGCCCAAAAACCCACGGCGCAAACCATGTCGGGTCTCACCGTGGTCAGCGATACCGAGTTCACCGTCAAGCTCAAGGCGGCCACGATCGACTTCAAGATCCGGCTCGCGTTCACGCCGTTCTACCCGCTTCCCGCGGCGGCGTTTAAGGACATGACCGCGTTCGGCCAGCACCCGATAGGCAACGGGCCGTACAAGCTTGCCGACGGCCCGGCATGGCAAC
This sequence comes from Mycobacteriaceae bacterium, assembly GCA_019242135.1. Lineage (GTDB taxonomy): Bacteria > Actinomycetota > Actinomycetes > Mycobacteriales > Mycobacteriaceae > Mycobacterium. The sequence continues at coordinate 4,064 of JAFAWC010000531.1, forward strand.
ACAACGTGAAGATCGACCTGGTGCCCAATCCCGGCTACCAGGGCAATCGGCAGGCGAAGAACAAGGGCCTGCGGTTCGTGTTCTACGCGAATCTCGACACCGCGTACTCCGACCTGCTCGCGGGCAACCTCGACGTCCTCGACACGGTGCCGCCCAGCGCGCTGCCGACCTACCGCCGCGACCTGGGCGACCGCGCGGTGACCGGACCCGCCGCGATCAACCAGAGCCTGGACACACCGCTGCGACTGGCGCACTTCGGTGGTGAGGAGGGCCGGCTGCGGCGCATGGCGTTGTCGGCGGCGATCAACCGGCCACAGATCTGCCAGCAGATCTTCAACGGCACCCGTGCGCCGGCAAGGGAATTCACCGCCCGGTCGCTGCCGGGCTATGACGCCGACATCGCCGGCAGCGACGCGCTGACATTCGACCCGGCACGAGCCAGGCAGCTGTGGGCGCAAGCCGACGCCATTGCGCCGTGGGGCGGCAGCTACCAGATCGCGTACAACGCCGACGGCGGACACCAGGAGTGGGTGGACGCCGTGGCCAACAGCATCAAGAACACTCTCGGCATCGACGCCACCGGGGCGCCCCAGCCCACCTTCGCTCAGATCCGGTCGCAGATCACCGACCGCACCATCCAGACCGCGTTCCGCGCCGGCTGGCAGGGCGACTACCCGTCGATGCTGGATTTCCTCGAGCCGGTGTTCGTGACGCGCGCGGGCTCCAACGATGTGGACTACTCCAATCCGGATTTCGATCAGGCGATGGTCCGGGCCGAGGCCGCCGCCACGATCACCGACTCTTATGCGCTGACCAACGCGGCGCAGCAGATCCTGTTGCACGACATGGCCGTTGTTCCGCTGTGGGACTACATCAACGCGGCCGGTCACTCGGCGTCCGCGCACGATGTCGCGATCACGTGGAACGGACTGCCG
>JAFAWC010000534.1 GCA_019242135.1 Mycobacteriaceae bacterium
CGCAGACGATCAGCAATGGTGTATTTGTCGGCGGCGATCAGCCGACGCTGTACCCGGGTCCCGGCTTCGGAAACCAGCCCCCCACCGGGCGGGTGTACATCACGCTGTCCTGCTACGCATCGCCCGACGCGGTAACAAGCCGCGCGACCGGCACCGGCGACATCAACACGAAGAAGAGCTCCACCAGTAGCTCCACTAGTAGCTCCAGCTGACAGCGGTCGCTGACTCACCCGTCGCCAACGGATTCAGCGCCGCGGCCGCACGCGCGCCCAGATCGGCGCGGCGGCGACGGTGGTGTACGGCACCTTGACCGGGAAATCGCCGTCGACCGAGCGGATCTCGGCGGCCCGGACGATCGTGGCCAGCGCCAGGCTTGATTCCAGCAACGCGAAGTGCTGACCGATGCACGACCGCGCTCCACCGGCGAACGGGACGAACTGCCACCGGTCGCGACCTCTCGAGTTCTCCGGGCTGAACCGGTCGGGGTCGAACACCAGTGCCCGATCCCACAGGGCGGGGTCGCGGTGCACGGCATAAATGCCCGCGCCGACGATACTTCCCTTCTTCACGCGATAGCCGTCCACCGCGATGTCGCGCATCGCCAGCCGGCCAACCGCGGCGGCCGGGGGGCACAGCCGCAGCGCCTCGTGCAGGACCTGCACGGTGTATCCGAGCTGGGGCACGTCATTGGGTGTCAGCTCCCGGTCGCCGATCGCGGCGGCCTCGGCGGCGACCCGGTCCTGCATGTCGGGGTGGTGTCCCAGCGCCCACAACGAATACGTCAGTGCCGTTGCGGTCGTGTCGTGTCCGGCCAGCATGAAGATCAGCAGGTCGTTGCAGATGTCGTCATCGGACAGCGACCGCCCGGTATCCGGGTCGGTGGCCCCGATCAACGCCTGAACCAGTGGCGCATCTCGGCTCGGATCTGCGCGGCAGGCCTGCAGGATGTCGTTGGTGACGTGCCGCATGGTGGCAACCGCCCTGCGAGCGCGGGCGCGCGCCGGAGTGGGCAACCACCGCGGCGCGCGTATCGGCCTCAGTGCCCGGTCGGCGGCATAGGACGACGCGACATGCATTGGTGCGGCGATCGCGTCGGCGCGTTCGTTGATGTCGAGACCCAGTACCGAGCGGCCCAGCGACCGCATGGTCACGCGGCGGCACTCGACGTCCAGATCGACCTCGCCGCCGGCGCGCCAGCTGTCGACAACCACTTGTGCCGCCTGGCACATGTGGCCGCCGAACCGCCGGACGTTCTGTTTGGTGAACACCGGTTGCAATGCCCGCCTGCGTCCCAGCCAGGGTTCATTGGGCAGGACGAAGAGGCTGTCGCCGGCCAGCTTGCGTACCTCGTCGTGGACCTGGCATCTTTCTGCGACCAGATCGTTGCGGCCGAGCACGTCGCGGATCCCGGCAGGGGACGTGGCCACGACAATCGGCGGGAGCATCCACTTCGGTCCCAATTCGATCCGGACGACCGGTCCCGCCGCGTCACGTAACACTTCCTGGCCGGTGTGGAACTCTCGAGCCACCTTGAGCAACTGCGAATACGGCACTGGATTCTTGGGCGGCAACGGCAGGGCGCGAACAGCGCGCGCATCGGCCGACTCGTTCGTCGCGACCATGCCCTAAGGATCGCCCGCCGCGGGCCGGACGTACAAGCCGGGGCTTGCCTCGCAAGAGTAGTCGTGCAAGAGTAGTCGCGTGTCATCGATCAGGATTTTCATCCTGGCTGCCCTGCAGGACCGGGGGCCCATGCACGGGCACCAACTGCGGCTGCTCGCCGAGGAGGAGCACGTCAGCCTGTGGACTGACATCACGGTGGGAGGCCTCTACGGGGCGATCAAACGGTTGGCCGCCGACGATCTCATCTCCGAGGTCCGCGTCGAGCGACCAGGCGCGTACCCGGAACGGCAGATATGGTCGATCACCGATGCCGGCCGCGAGGCCCTCGGCGCGATACGGCTGCGCGGTCTGCGCGAGATCGTCATCAAGCCCGACCCTTTCGACCTGGCGGTGACCCGGCTCGACCCCGATCACCTCGACGATTTACCGCAGATCATTGCCGCGCGGATCACCTCGCTGTCAGCGCAGCTCAGCGAGTGGGAAGCCCACGCGGCGACGATCGACCGTTATCTCACCGTCGCGGAGAAGTTGGTGTTCAAGCACAGGGCGGATCGGTTACGAGCCGAAATTTCCTGGCATGACGACCTTTCCGCGGCGTTACCCAAAATCATCTCTGATGAGCGGAGCAGAAGGGCCAACCAATGATAACCACGAACACGACGGTGGGGTCCGATGCCGGCTTCCGCACCCGCTGGCCGGCGTTGGCGGTGGTGTTGACGGGGGCGTTCATGGCGCTGTTGGACACCACCATCGTCAATGTCGCGCTGCCGACGATACGCACCAGCCTCGGGGCCTCCAATGCCTCACTGTCGTGGATCGTTTCGGGCTACGCGCTCGGTTTCGGGCTGGCCCTCATCCCGGCGGGCAGAATCGGTGACCGCATCGGGCACAAGCGGATCTTCGTTGTGGGCCTGGCCCTGTTCACCCTCGCCAGCCTGGCGTGCGGGCTTGCAACCGATGACGTGCAGCTCATCGGAGCCCGTGCGGTGCAGGGGTTGGCCGGCGGCATCTTCTTCACCGCGATCACGGCATTGATCCAGCTGATGTTCTCAGGCCGGCAGCGGGCTCGTGCGTTCGCGATCATGGGCGCGACGATCGGCGTTTCCACCGCACTGGGTCCGCTCGTCGGCGGACTCATCATTGAGGCGTTCGGAGCCGAACTCGGCTGGCGTCTGGTGTTCGCGGTGAACATCCCGATCGGCGCGGTTGCCGTTGTCGCCGCAGCGCTTGTGCTCCCCGCCGGTGCCGTAAACGCCGGTGCCGAAAACGCCGGTGCCGAACACACCAGTGCCGAACACGCCGGTGCCGAACACACCGGTGCCGAAAGTCCCCCGACCGCCGACTGGCCCGGCCTCCTACTGCTCTCCAGCGGATTGATTGCGTTGCTGACGCCCCTTATCGAGGGCCAGCAGCAGAACTGGCCCCTCTGGTGCTTTGTGTCGTTTGGCGCCGCTGCGGCACTGATCGGTCTGTTCGCGATCTGGGAGCGCCGCGTCGAAAAGCGCGGAGGCAGTCCGCTTGTGCCGCCGCGGTTGTTCGAACACGCATCGTTCACCGGCGGTGTGTTGTTGGCGTTGGTTTTCTTCGCGGCATTCACGAGCATCTTCTTCACGATCGCGCTGCTGTGGCAGGCCGGCCTGAGCCGCAGCGCGCTGCAGTCGGGGTTGGTCGTCATGCCGTTCGCGCTGGGCAATGTCGTCGGTGCAGCCCAAAGCGACGCCCTTGCAGCACGTTTCGGACGCACCGTACTGGTTGCCGGGTTGGGTATGGTGGTCGTCGGCATCGTCGCTGACTGGGCCGTCCTGGCGTTCACTTCCCCGATAGGCTACAGCGGCTGGCATATGCTGGCGCCGCTGTTGCTCGCCGGTATCGGCAGCGGTCTGTTCATCGCGCCCAACACCGATTTCATCGTCGCGACCGTCGACCGGTCCGAGGCCGGCGCCGCAAGCGGTGTCATCGGCACGATGCAACGCGTCGGCAGTGCCATCGGCATCGCGATCATCGGCACAGTCCTCTTCGGCACGCTTCACCCGCACTCATACGGCCCGGACGCCATGGCAATGGCGTTCGGTCACAGCGCGACCCTGGCCATGGCCGTCAGCGCGGGAATGGCGGTCGCGGCATTCGTGCTCGTGTTCGCTTTGCCGAAAAACGTTGGAGCCCAAGCTATGGTTCGATGACCCACGACCCTCGGTGCAGCACACCGGTCACGGCGAGCTCTGCGTCCATCACCACCATGTCGGCCGTTGCCCCGGCGACCAGGCCCGTGCACGGCAGCCCAAGCGCCCGAGCAGGGTTGATCGATGCCTGGCGCACCGCAGCCATCAGCGCTTCGTCACGGGCAAGCCCGCTGTGGTTGACGGCGAATCTGAACTGGCGGTCCATGGTCGCGGTGCTGGCGGCGATGGTTTGCGTGCCGGCGACCCGCGCCACCCCGCCCACGACGTCGACCGCCACCGGCCCCAGCCGGTAAGCTCCGTCGGCCATACCGGCCGCTGCCATCGCATCGGTCACCAACGACACTCGGACATCCCCGACGCTACGGCAGACATGTCGATACAGCGCGGCATCGACATGCACACCGTCGGTGATCATCTCCACGGTCACCCGGGAGTCTTCCAGGAGCGCAATCACCGGGCCCGGTTCGCGGTGATTGATCGGGCGCATCGCGTTGAACAGGTGCGTGCCCACCGTCGCGCCCGCCGCGATCGCCGCCCGGGTCTGTTCATAAGTCGCGTCGGTGTGCCCCACCGCAGCAACGACCCCCGCATCGACGATTCGCCTGATCGCCGGCACAGCGCCTCGGCGCTCCGGCGCCAGCGTGATCATCTTGATCGTCCCCGCGCCGGTGACGAGCAGACGGTCGAGTTCGTCGCGGTCCGGGTCGCGCAACAGGGACGGCTGCTGGGCACCGCAACGCTCGACAGCAAGCCACGGTCCTTCC
>JAFAWC010000446.1 GCA_019242135.1 Mycobacteriaceae bacterium
TAGCAGGAGATGTAGTCGTCGCGGATCTCGTCTGACGGGGTGTAGCCCGCGATGGTGGTCAAGGTGGCCTCGACGATCGTGCGCCCGCCGATCCGGCGGTAGGGCTCCAAGTCGGGTGCCTCGACCCACTCCTTGAGAACGCCGGTGACATCGACCGGTACCGCGGCTCCGCCACTGCCGACGGCGATGCTGCGGAATCTGTCCGGGTCCGCGGCCGCGGCAAACAGTACTGAGGAGGTCCCGATGTCGGGGCCGACGATATGAGGGTTCTCCAGGCCGAGGGCGTCGGCGACGGTAAGGATGAAATGCCCCATTGCCTTCGGGTTCATCAGCGTTTGGCGGTAGTCGGATCCGCCGAACCCGGGGGGATCGATGGCGACTAGGTGCGCGGCGGCCGCGAGGTGCGGCCAGGCCGGCTCAAACGCGTACACGCTTTCAGGCCACGGGCTCATCAGGATCACGTCGGGACCGTCTTGGCCGCCCTCGGCGTAGCGGACCGACAGTCCGTCGACCGTGATTTTCTTCGGGTGAATCAAGGCGCTCATGGATGTTCCTTTCGTTTGTAGTGGGCCTATCCAGTTCTGTTTGTTCGATTCCGCGACCACTACAGTCGCCGTGCGGGCAGCGCAAAACCATCGCCCCGAGGGCTGATGCTTAGGGCCGGGTAGGGGTAGAGCTAAGCGGGCAGTATTGACCGGCGGGCCAAGCAGACCCGGGCATGAACCGTGGCAATTGGCTGCGGAAGGTTTGAGGGCTACGAGGACGGGATGGGAGCGTTTTGCCACCGCCTGATGACGGTTCTGACGACAACGATGACGATTCGGGCTTCCAGACACCTCAACTACGCCACAGTCGAACAGGCGTCGCACCTGGTCACGCCGTCGCCCGTGCCTACCAATCGGAAGTTTGGGTCAGAATCCCTTCGCGCGCGCTGAGAACATTCCGGCCGTGCCATGCGACGAGGTGAGGGAAACCGCGTGGTCGTCGCCGCTGATGTTCGGCTGTGGGGACCGAGTCGGTGCCCCGGATCGGTGCACGCTATGCAGCATCGACGTGTATTTGAAAACCCACGTCCGCAATGCGTTCGCCAAGCTGGGCATCAACTACCGTAGCCAATTGACGCGGTTCATGCCCGGGTCTGCTTGACCCGCCGGTCAATACTGCCCGCTTAGCTCTACCCCTACCCGGCCCTAAGCATCAGCCCTCGGGGCGATGGTTTTGCGCTGCCCGCACGCCCACCGTAGTCGACAGACACCGTTCCGGTGTGCACACGAGGGAAAGGGCAAACAATGCTCAACGCAGCGTATGGAATGCTGGCGATGCTGCCGGTGGCGTTCTGGGTCGCCGGACACGCGATGGTGTCCCGATGACCACACCCTCGCCTCGCGCGGTCACCGAATCAGCAAGCAGCACTACCGATCCTGGCGCTCAGGCACGACATGCGATCGACGACGAGAGCACACAGTTCCAGTCCGACGTGATCGCGCTGCATGAACCGCTTTACCGCCGAGCGATGCGTATGACCCGCAATCACGCCGACGCCGAGGATCTCGTACAGGACACCTTAGTGAAGGCCTACGCGAACCTGGAATCGTTCAAGCAGGGCACCAACCTTCGTGGCTGGCTGTATCGGATTATGACGAACACATATATCAACGGCTACCGCAAGAATCAGCGCCATCCCGCGCACCATTTAAGCGGGCTCATAACCGAGGCACTGCTGGCTACTGCCGCTCATCACTGGTCAACAGGTGCGCATTCGGCCGAAGAGCAGGCGCTGAACAGGCTGGGCGACAGCACTCTTCGTGCTGCGATGAGAGCACTGCCTGAACAATTCCGGCTCACCGTGTATTACGCCGACGTGGAGGGCTTCGCTTACAAGGAGATCGCAGATCTCATGCACACCCCGGTAGGCACCGTGATGTCGCGGCTGCACCGCGGACGCCGCCTCCTGCGGAGTCTCCTGGCCGACGTCGCCGAACAGCGCGGATACGCCTCGGTTGAGGATGCGGCTTGACCCCAACAGACATCGGCGCCAAGTCAGACGCTTGCGGCGCTGATCACCACCCACCAACGAAAGGAGCTACGCAGAACAGTTTTAACGATTGCAACCTCAACCAAAACCCCGCCTCCACGGAAGTCACCGGTCGACAGCGAATTCAAAACAAACCCGACAAGAAGGGATCAAATCATGCCTCTCATCAGGGTTACCAGCCCCGAGAACTCGTTTTCAGCTGAAAAGAAAGCCGAGCTAGCCCCGCTGCTCGTCGATGCGGTCATGGTGGAGGAGGTCGACCCGGTCACCGAGGCGGCCAGGGACGCCGTCTTCATCGTGTTTAACGACGTTCCCCGGCCCAATGCGTTTGGTGCCAATGGTCAGCCGTTCTGGCTGGTCGAGTCCTTCGTCGATGCTGGCTTCTTCAACCAAGCCCGGCGCGACGCCGCCCA
>JAFAWC010000030.1 GCA_019242135.1 Mycobacteriaceae bacterium
CGATCGCAGCGGCATTTGGAAAGGCGCCCGCGGCTCCCGATGTCGCCGCGGTAGAGCTGTCGCTCTCAACGTTGCCGTGGCCAGGCGGTCAACGCCACGGACAGAATTCCCAGTCCAACCACCCTTTTCGTGCACACCGCGGAGCCCCCTGCCCACGCCCGCCATTCTCCGAACGGAGGGCAAGTCGGGCGCGAAGCTCGGCTGGGCGTTTTGACGATCGACTCGCGAGGTATCCCACTGGTTCCGACGTCGGCCATACGGGCCGACTCCCGGGGAAATAGGAGTAGACGCTGTGAGCGGTACGGATAAGGCGAAGAACAAGGCCCAAGACGTTGGCGGCAAGGCCAAGGAAGCGGTCGGCAAGGTCACCGGCGACGACAGCACCAAAAATGAGGGCAAGGGCGACCAGGCGAAGTCCAGTCTCAAAGATGCCGGCGAGAAGGTCAAAGACGCCTTCAAGAAGTAGCCGCCCGGCCAGCGCCCGCGACGGCTAGGGGCAAAACGTGATTCGACAAGTCGGCCCGCCACCCCAGCAGGATGACGGGCCAACGGCAGGCGTTCTGATCTGATCTAGTCGCTCGGCGTGCCGTCGCTGCTGTCGAAAAACCGCCACTCAGTGCCGTCCTGCACTTCCATTCGCCATCCGAGCCGGTCATTCTGAGCTGCTCGGTCGACGAACCACGCATGCGCATCATCCGCGCTTTCAATGTCCCTGGTCGCTACCACATCGCCCCTAGGATCAATCACACGGTAGATACTCATAGAGAGTGATTTCCCACGCCATGCCGGGTCCAATCCTCGGCGTCGGCCCGTCACCCAAGCACGATGACGGCCAATATCCGCTATGTCTCGTCGGCGATTTGATGCCGAGACTCGTGCAAACCGGGCGCGTCCGGATCGCCACCCTGGTGTTCAAGCTGGTCCGTCATTTCGCGCTGCTCCTCAGTTGCCTTCCGGGCGTCCTCGGGGGTGGCCGGGTCGGTATTGATGTGCTGATCCATGCGAGACTCCTTCGAGCGTGGGCGAGCGCTTCGATTGTGGATCTCCCTAATCGCCCGCTTGGAAACCTGACTGAATTTTGCCGGCGGCGCCACGAAAGCAGGGTGCCGAGTCTCCGTGAACGGGAACTAGCCGGTTCGCCCGTGGGATCGCTTAGTTCGGCCATTCCCCCCGGGGCGTGTGGCCCCGCAGGCGCCGGGGCCTTCCGCATTTTTGGGGAAGTTCTTGATCGATCTCTTTGAGCAGCTTTGCGTAAAAGGCAGCCGCGAGCACGGGCCGGCGTCCAGGCGATGGTGCCGTGGTAGCTGCTGCGGCGCGCGTGGTATTTCTTCGAGACCGTGTACTACCCAGCCTGGATCACGTCGAGGGCCGGCCGCACGGGTTGTGGGTGCACGGCAACAACGACACCCTCGGCGCGGCCTCGGCCGTCGAGAAGCTCGCCACCGGACTGGGGCTGACCAAAGGTGCCGCGAACTCGAAGTCACCGGGACCGTGACTTCGGCAATGCGCGAACAGGGCTATGAGCTGGGTGGCACGCTGGCCGCATTGTTGATGGAGTGAGAAGGAACTGACATGTCCGGAATCGCGGGACTGGCCCTTGGCGCGGCCCCCCTCTTCGGCGGGGCGCTGCTCGGCGTCGCGGCCGGTCAAATCAGAGGACCCGACTTTCGCGCGACGATCAAAGCCGATCTCGACCTGCTGGAGCGGCTTCCTGAGGAGGAGACGGCCCGCCGGGCGGCGTTGCAGCAGTCGATCAACCAGCGCGTCGACGATCTTGTGGTCGCCAATCGGCGCAGCCGGGAACTTCGCGCGGCCGCCAGCGCGTACGAGGGCAACTGGCGCGACATCGTGCTTGTGCTGTGCGCCGCGCTCTTCACGATCGTCTGGTGGAACGTCCCGCACAGCCGGACGAACTGGCTGGTGATGTTCATCGCGATGATCGTGGTGTCCATCGCGGCCTCGTTCTACGCGTTTCGGGGCGCGCGCCGAGCGATGCGCCGGTTGGTCCGCCGTAGCGGCTTCTAACCGGGCAGCGTCGATTCGAACAGCCTTTGAAGCGCCAGCCAATGCCGCTCGGCGGTCCCGGTGTCGTACGGCGCGTTGTCCGGAACTGCGAATCCGTGGGCGGCGGGATAGGTCTCGATGGTGTGTTGAACCCCGGCAGCCTCCAGCGCTTTACCGAGGGCCTCGGCATCATCGGCGGTGAACGACGCATCGTTTTCGGCGGCGGCGACATAGATGGTGCCCGTCATGCGGTCGACCAACCGATGGGGACTGTCCGGGGCGTCTGTCACGAGTCCACCGCCGTGGATCGAGCCGGCAGCCGCGACGCGCCCGGGCTGGCGACCGGCCACGATCACCGAGGCGCGACCACCCATGCAGTAACCGCAGACCCCGAACCGATCGCCGCGCACCTCTGGGCGATCCGCGAGGAAGTCCAGGAACGCGCCGGCGTCCGCGCTGATCATGTCCGGTGTCAGGCTGCCGGCCAGCCCGAACAGCCGCGCTCGCTCGTCGGGATCATTGAACGCACTCGGCATCGAGAACGGCTGCCAGTCGCCGTGGCGGTAGTACACATCGGGCAGCAGCACGGCATACCCGAAACCGGCCAGGGTGTCAGCCATGTCGTCGAACGTCGGCCGCACGCCGGCAGCGTCGGGGTACATGAGCACGCCAGACCACGGACCGGATCCGTTCGGGGTGTGCAGGGTGACAGGACACGTGCCATCGGGTGTCGCGATGGTTGCAGAGACGCTTGGCATGGTTCCGTTTTACCCGGCGGTCCGGCAAGTAAGCTGACCGACGTGCCCATCGCCACGCCCTACGAGGATCTGCTGCGCCTCGTGATGGAGCGGGGCAGGCCCAAATCCGATCGCACCGGAACGGGCACCCGCAGCCTGTTCGGCCAGCAGCTGCGCTACGACCTGGCGGATGGTTTCCCGCTCATCACCACGAAGAGAGTGCACATCAAATCGGTGATCTACGAACTGCTGTGGTTTCTGCGCGGCGACTCCAACGTCGACTGGCTGCATCAGCACGGCGTCACCATCTGGGACGAATGGGCCTCCGAAACAGGCGATCTGGGCCCCATCTACGGAGTGCAGTGGCGGTCATGGCCCACGCCTTCCGGTGAGCACATCGATCAGATCACCGCGGCGCTGCAGCTGTTGCGCACCGACCCCGACTCGCGGCGGATCATCGTGTCGGCCTGGAACGTGGCGCAGATCCCGGACATGGCGCTGCCCCCGTGTCACGCGTTCTTCCAGTTCTACGTCGCCGAGGGCCGGTTGAGTTGCCAGCTCTACCAGCGCAGCGCCGACCTGTTCCTCGGCGTGCCGTTCAACATCGCCAGCTACGCGCTGCTCACGCACCTGATGGCGGCACAGGTCGGCCTCGACGTCGGCGAGTTCATCTGGACCGGCGGCGACTGCCACATTTATGACAACCACGTGACACAAGCTGCCGAGCAGCTCAGCCGCCCCCCTCGGCCGTACCCGCAACTTGTTCTGGCGCATCGTGATTCACTTTTCGACTACGGGTACGAGGACATCACGATCAAAAACTACGACCCGCATCCGGCGATCAAGGCGCCCGTGGCCGTATGAGCTGCGTGGGCCTGATCTGGGCTCAGTCCGCCTCGGGCGTGATCGGCCGCGCCGGTGCTATTCCCTGGCGGCTGCCCGAAGACATGGCCCGCTTCAAGGACCTCACGCTGGGTCAAACGGTCGTCATGGGCCGGCGCACCTGGGAGTCACTGCCCGCGCGGGTGCGGCCGCTGCCGGGCCGGAAAAACGTGGTGCTCACCCGGCAAGCTGACTACGTGGCAGCCGGTGCGGACGTGACGCGGCGGCTTGATCATGCTCTTCGCCCGAGAGGATCATCGGGCGACGATGCGCTCGGCGACAGCGACGTGTGGGTGATCGGCGGCGCCGAAATCTATGCGTTGGCGCTGCCGCACGCCTCGCGCTGCGAGGTGACCGAAGTGGACATGAACCTGCCGCGGCAGGACGACGATGCCGTCGCGCCGGTGCTCGGCGAGGGCTGGGTGGCCGAGGACGCGGACTGGCAGGTCAGCCGCGCGGGCCTGCGCTACCGGTTCAGCAGCTATCGGCGGATATGGCCGTCCTGATAACTGTTGATTCGGCGAGCGTCGAGTTATGGCGTGATTTTCGCTGAAATGGCGCAGGAAAGTCGGCGTTCGCGCCCCAGCTGGTGCGCTCGGTGGCGGGCTAGAGAGCAGCCATTTTCTGATGACTGAGCGCAACATGAGGACGCCGATGAGAGGGCGAGTGGGAATATGGCCGTCCTGACGGCAGATCAGGCCCGCCGGGTCGCCGTCGCGGCTCAGGGCTTTGCGGCGGGAAGACCGCGCGGTCCGGTCACCCGGGCGGATCTGGTCCGGTTGATCTCAAAAATTCGGGTGCTGCAGCTCGACTCGGTGTCGGTCACCGTGCGGGCACACTATGCCCCGGTATTCAGCCGGCTGGGCCCCTACGACCGCGACATCCTGGACCGGGCGGCGTGGAGCCACAGCGCGCGGTCGCCGCGGCTGCTCGTCGAGTACTGGGCGCACGAGGCCGCGCTGATGGCGATCGACGACTGGCCGCTGCTGCGCTGGCGGATGAACGAACTGCGGCACGGCCGGTGGGGTACCCACATCGTCAGGGCCAACCCGCGGCTCGCCGACGACATCGTCGCCGCCGTGGCCGATCTGGGTCCCAGCACCGCGGGTCAGATCGAGGCGCACCTGGCCGCCGAACGAGGGGGCACGAAGGGGCGCTGGTGGTACCGCAGCGATACGAAGTGGGTGGCCGAGGCGCTGTTCGCGGCCGGAGTGCTGACCACCGCGACGCGTGTCGGCTTCGCACGCCACTACGACCTGGCCGAACGTGTGCTGCCCGCCGAGGTGCTGGCGCGCCACATTCCCGACGACGAGGCCGTGCGCGGGCTGACGTTGCGCGCCGCTTGCGCGTTGGGGGTGGGCACCGAGGCCGACATCCGCGATTACTTCCGGCTGTCCGCGACGCGGGTCAAGCCCGCGATCGCCGGCCTCGTCGCTTCCGGTGAACTGGAGCCTGTCGACGTCGCGGGATGGACCGCGCCGGCTTACCTGAGGGCCGGGCAGGTGGTGCCGCGCGTCGACCGGGGCACCGCGCTGCTGTGCCCCTTCGACCCGTTGATCTTCTTCCGGCCGCGGGTGCTGCGGCTCTTCGGTTTTCACTACCGTCTGGAGATCTACACACCCGCGGCCAAGCGCGAGTACGGCTACTACGTGTGGCCGTTTCTGCTCAACGGGCGGCTCGCGGCACGGGTGGATCTCAAGGCCGACCGCGCCAACGACGCCCTGCACGTCCTCGGCGCTTTCGCCGAGCCCGGGTTTGCGCTTGACCACGTCGGCGCGGCGCTGGCGGGCGAGCTGGAATCGATGGCGTCGTGGCTTGACCTAGCGAAGGTCACCGTGGGCGAGCGCGGGAATCTGGCCGCCGCGGTGACGCACGGAATAGGGAGACGCCCGAAAATTTTTTAATAGACGGTGGGCGCACAGGCGTCAGTCGAGGTCAGAATTACGCCGCGGGTTAGGCGACGGTCCTCGATTCAGCCGCGGTTTAAGGGGAGCCTGGACTCGAACTGCGGGCAGTAAGCACCCGTGGCCGCGCCAATCAAGTAGCCGACGTTCTCGTCGCTCAAATGAGGCTCCGCGTTTCTTACGTCGCTGACGGTTTGTTGAAACGAGTTGCCCGCTGCCCAGTCAGTGCATACCGCATGACCGATCTTGATGACGGTCGCGTCCGACGACCAGGTGATCCCGTGCTTTGAAAGCGCGTCCAGGTAGGCGCTGTCGGCGTCAGCATGTGCCGTGGGCGCAGCCACGACGGCCGCACAAAACATTATGGCGGCTGGTGACGCGAGTTTTGCTGCGAGTCTCATCATGTTTACCCTTCGTGAATTTCGTCCGTACAGAGAGGATTCCGTGCGCTGGCGCCCGTAGCCGCGTACGTCGAGCACCACGCAACATGCTCGATAATGGGCACCACCGCCTCGCAGAGAGTCGTCGTGCGGCCGATCTTTTCATGCTGAGAGTGCGAGTGTTCGGCGTTTCGCGGAATCGTTGGAACGTCGGCTGAGCGATTTTCGGCATGCGGAGTCGGCCATTTCGCTGCTGTGATCGCACGTGATGCGCAAGATGGTGTGTCGTACGCTGTCCGCGAATACAGAAGGGGCCTGCCGATGGACGCCGAAGCTGTTGACCCCGTAGCCAGCGAGCGGCTGTCACACGCCCGACAGGTCTTCACCTCCGACTTGTCGATCAACGAGTTCGCGATTCTGCACGCCGCCGGATTCGAACCGATCGAGCTCGTCATGGGCGCCTCGGTCTACCACGTCGGGTACCAGTTCACCGGGATCCGGCAGCAAACTGAGCTGCCGGTGCTCACCGAGGCGACGTACCGGGCACGGTGGAACGCCATGTACCGCATGCAGGCCGAAGCCGACGCGCTCGGCGCTGACGGGATTGTCGGCGTCCGGCTCGACTGGCGACACGTTGGCGAGGGGGAGCACCTCGAGTTCATCGCGGTCGGGACGGCCGTGCGCTTCACCGCGCAGCCCGGTTCGCTTCGCCGTCC